>DUTS01000038.1 GCA_012841935.1 Clostridia bacterium | reverse complement strand
ATGAGAGGTGAGTAGAAAATGATTGGTTATGAAGAAATAAAAGCAATTTTACCACATCGTTATCCCTTTTTATTAGTTGATCGAATTATTGAGTTAGAAGAGGGGCAACGCATTGTGGGTTTAAAAAACGTAACCGGAAACGAACCTTTCTTTCAGGGACATTTTCCTGAAAAGGCGGTTATGCCGGGGGTTTTAATTATAGAAGCTTTAGCACAAACTGGTGCAGTAATGGTTTTAGCTAAACCGGAAAATAGGGGGAAAATTGTTTATTTTGCTCGTATTGATAATTGTCGTTTTCGGCGGCAAGTTGTGCCTGGGGATCAGTTGCGGATGGAAATTGAGGTAATTAGAATGCGGGGTTTGGTAGGTAAATGTAAGGCTGTGGCCTTAGTGGCAGGGGAAATGGCCGCTGAAGCTGAATTGACCTTTGCTTTAGAAAAATAGACAAAACCTTGTAAACGTGTTATAATTTAGTGTCGAGAAAATGTCGGTGGGAAGAGGGGGTAAAATAGTGCCTAAAGGGATTTTCGGACCCTTATTATTAGCTTTTGGCTTAGTCTTTCTGGGAACTCCATGGGTTAAAAAATTGGCTTATAAAATTAAGGCTTTGGATCAGCCTTCTCAGAGAAAAATTCATTATTATCCCATGCCGCGTCTAGGTGGTTTAGCCATTTGTTTGGGGTTTTGGTTGACCATTTTCTTAACCATGGAAATGAATCCGGGGCTTTATGCCCTTTTAGGTGGTGGGCTTTTAATCACTTTAGTGGGCATTATTGATGATTTAAAGGGTGTAACTCCCCGGCAAAAATTGGTGGTGCAGATTGTGGCTGCCCTTTTGGTTATTTTTGCCGGTATACGTGTTGAATTTATTACTCATCCCTTTAAAGGTATTATTTCTTTAGGTTATTGGAGTTATCCCTTAACCTTATTGTGGATTATTGGTATTACCAATGCCGTTAATTTAATTGATGGGTTAGATGGTCTAGCTGCCGGAGTTTCTGCAATTGCTGCCTTGACTTTGGGGATTATTGCTTATTGGGAAACTTCACCACAGGCAGCCATGCTGGCTTTTATTTTAGCAGCTAGTATTTTTGGTTTTCTAAAATATAATTTTCATCCTGCTCAAATTTTTATGGGTGATACAGGTTCACTATTTTTAGGTTTTAATCTTTCCATTTTGGCAATTATCGGTTTAACCAAAAGTGCCACCATAATTTCTTTGTTTTTGCCGGTGGTAGTTTTAGGTGTGCCAATTTTAGATACCCTTTATGCCATTGTGCGGCGTTACTTTGGTGGTAAACCTATTTTTAGTGCTGATAAAGAACATTTACACCACCGTTTATTAAGTTTGGGTTTATCACATGAACATACAGTATTGGCTATGTATGGGGTAAGTGTGGTTTTAAGTCTTACTGCTATTATTATGGCTCTAGTGACTACTGCTCAAGGAATGTTAATTATGGTAGCTTTAATTCTAGGTTTGTGTATTGGAGTGGAAAAGCTGGGTCTTTTACAAGCCCGAAAAAAGGAAGCAAGTCAAACACAGGAAAAAAAGGTTTATCAACCTTATACAAAATAATAAGTGTGAAAAAGAGGTGTGGAGATGAGATTGCGAGGGTTTATTATTTTGGGGGCAATTATATCGGTATTAGTAGGCTTTTGGTTGGGGAAGGCTGTAGTTGCCGATTCACCTGCCCCGGGATCTGCCGATGATCCTTTAGTTACTAAAAGTTATGCTGATAAGGCTATTCAGGAAAGAGTTACCGATTTGGAAAAAACAGTTGCTGAACTTTCTGTACAAGCCCAAACCTTGCAAAATACGTTGAATGAATTGCAGAATAGAGTAATAACTACTCCTACAGTTAAACCAGAACCAACACCAGTACCTAAGGAGGAGCCCAAAAAAGAAGAACCTGCCCCAACACCACAATTACCAGCAGATTCTATGATTGGAAAAACTTTAAGTATCAGCACGCAAAATTATGCAAATTTACGCAGTGCCCCTACTTTAGAAGCAGATGTTTTAAAAGAGGTTACCGCTGATTTAGAGATGATTGTGCAAAAGGTTGAAGGTGAATGGTATAATGTAAAGCTTTCTGATGGTACCATTGGCTGGATTAATCAGCGGGTAGTTAAAGTGAAGGAATAAAAAAAGATGCTTCATTTTTTAGATGAAGCATCTTTTTTTAAAGTAAGGGTGAAAAGAGGCGGGCTATGGATTCTAGTAAATGATGACCTAGGGAACGCTGGCGGAAATCTTGTAAGGTAAGTTGTTGGGAGCTGCGTAAATCCTCTTGAAAGTCCTTCTCTAATTGCTGAGCTATTTCCTTTTCATAAATGAAAGCATTGACTTCAAAATTAAGGCTGAAACTGCGCTGATCCATGTTGGCTGAACCAATTGAGCTAACTAGGCTATCAACGGTAAGGGTTTTAGCATGAATAAAGCCTTTTTGATAAAAATAGATTTTTACACCACTAGCTAATAGTTGGCCTAAATAGGACATAGCTGCCCAGTATACTATTTTATGATCAGGTTTGGCAGGTAAGATTAGTTTTACATCTACACCACTAAGTGCTGCGGTTTTTAAAGCAGTAAGAATACTTTCATTGGGAATGAAATAAGGAGAAGTAATATAGACGGATTTTTGAGCAGTGGCAATGGTATAATAATAAACTTGCATAATGGCTTCCCACTGACTATCTGGTCCACTAGCTGTAATTTGTACTAAATGCTTGGTTTGGGTGGTTGTGGGTGGGAAAAGTTTATGTGATTCAAGATTTAAATATTCCTGGGTAATAAAATGCCAATCTTGTAGGAAAATGCGCTGCAGAAAATGGACGGCATCTCCTTCGATATATAGATGAGTATCACGCCAAAAACCAATTTCCAAATTTTGACCTAAATATTCATCACCGATATTAGCACCACCTACAAAACCTATTTTACCATCAATAATCAAGATTTTGCGGTGGTTGCGATAATTAATTTTGCGGTGTAAAAACGGTAGTTTTACTGGAAAGAAAACGGCGATTTGTACTCCGGCTGAACGCAGTTTTTGTAGATAAGCTTTACTAAGATGACGGGAACCAAGACCATCATAAATTAAACGTACTTGTACACCGCAGCGGGCTTTTTGGCAAAGTAAATCGGCAATTTGTGTGCCTATTTGATCATCTCTAAGAATATAAGTTTCTAAATGAATGTGTTTTTCTGCTTTTTCTAGTGCTGCTAGAAATGCGGGGAAAATTTCTTGACCATCAGTCAATACTTTTGTTTTATTTCTGGCTGTAGGAGGAAAATCGGCATTGTTATAAATTAATGCAATTAAACGTGCTTTTTCTTGAATTGCGGGATTGTTAGGTGCTAAACTATGATATGAAGAATAATCTAAGGGATAAAGTTGTGGGTCTTGTACTCTTTTGCGGTGGGTAATTCTTTGTTTGCGGGGATGACGGCCAAAAATGAGATAAAGAATAAAACCTACTAAAGGTAAAAAGATAAGAATTAAGAGCCAGGCTAAGGTTTTAGAGGGGTCCCTTCTTTCTAGAAGAAGCAGCATCCCAGTGAAAAAAATTAGAGAGGCGAAAATAAAGTAAACTATACTGCCGGTTTTTAAGTAGCTTTTTACAGGTGAAACACTAAATTTAAAAAAATCTACATACACTACACTTAAGTAAAAGTAGCCAACTGAAAGTAAAATTAGAAAACCAAAACAGATTAGGAATTCCCCTTTTTTCATAAGTTTTAGGCCTCCGTTTTTAGTTGTTTTCACTTGCTTATAATTATATTTATAATTCGTATAATATTGCAACATAAAAACTTAAGTAATCTTGATTGGGAAAAATAAACTTTATGATATAGGGTAAAGGTAATATTTGGAGGAGGAAAAAATGTTTAAAAGACGAATTTTATTAATTTTTTTATTTTGTAGTTTAGTTTTTACAGGTTGTTTAGGTTCTAGTGAAATAAATGAGGCAGATGACCCGGTAATTTCGCAAATACCGGTTAGTGTAGAAAAGATACAATTGGGTTCTTTAACTAAAGAGATTCCTTTGGGGGGGTTGTTAAAGGCCCGGGAAGAAGTATATCTGGTGGCCAAGAATCCTATCTTTGAAATTAAAGAAGTTTTGGCCGAAGTTGGTGATTATGTTTGGCAGGGTACACCTTTGATTACCTTTGATTCAAGAGAATTTGATTTACAATTAAAACAAGCTGAATTGGCTTTAAAAAGAAATCAGGAATTATATGAATTGGGGGCTATTTCTAAATTTCAATTGGAGCAGGCGGAAACGGCATTAGAGAATTTACGGATTCAAAAAGAAAATTGTCAGCTTTTAAGTCCCATTAATGGGGTAGTGGCTGCTGTGGAAGCTAAAGAAGGACAATTAGCTGGAAATACTCCTTTGATGGTATTGCTTGATTTAGCTAGTTTGGAATTGGAAATTCAGGTGAGTGAAAGTTTAATTAATCGTTTAAGTAAAGGGCAAACATTAAAAGTTAGTGTGCCGGCCGCGGGAGAGAAAAGGTTTACAGGGACAGTTAGTCAGATTCCCTTTCAGGTTGACCCGCGTACAAAGGCTTACCCGGTAAAAGTTACCTTACCTAATACACAAGGCTTATTGAAAGATGGTATGTATGGGGAAGTGCAATTGGTGGTGGAGGATCGCGATGAAGTGATTGTTATTCCACAAGCTGCGGTAGTGGAATATGAACAGCAAGAAGTAGTTTTTGTGGTAGAAAATGATTTGGTAAGACAGTGTGAAGTAAAATTGGGCCTTGCTCATGAAGGTTTAGTAGAAGTAGTGGAAGGATTGCAAGTAGGAGATCTCCTGATTGTGGAAGGACAATATGGGGTGCGGGAAGGTACAGTGGTGACACCTTTAATGAGGGGTGAAACCTCATGAAGCTTTCTCGTTTTGCTGTTAAACGTCCGATTACAGTTATCATGCTCTTTTTATTTATTGTTATTTTAGGCATGGTTTCTATGCAGAAATTAAATTTAGATTTATTTCCGGAATTGGAATTGCCCCTGGCTTTAGCTATGACTGGTTATGAAAATGTCGGACCAGAGGAAATTGAGGAATTGGTTACTCGACCTTTGGAAAATGTTTTGGGTACAGTAGGTGGGATTAAAAATATTAGTTCGGTATCTCAGCGTGGTAGTTCGATGGTTTTATTGGAATTTAGTTGGGGTACTGACATGAATTATGCCTTAAACCAAATGCGGGAAAAAATAGATTTGGTAAGTGGTTTTTTGCCTAGTGGTGTAGACAAAACCATGATTTTAAAATTAGACCCCAATATGATGCCTATTATGGTTTTAGGGCTAAGTGGGGAAAAACAATTAGTGGAACTGGATAAATTGGCTAATGATGTTTTAAAACCGCGTTTGGAAAGGGTAGAGGGAGTAGCCTCTGTTACCATTTCTGGGGGAGTGAAAAGAGAAGTTTTGATTTCGGTAGCTCCCCAGCGTTTATTGGCTTATGGTCTTTCCCTTGAACAGATTGTGGGTCAATTAGCCATGGAAAACAGAGATTTATCGGCAGGTGTTGTTGAAGAAGGCTCTCGAGAACAAATGGTCAGGGTGATTGGCGAATTTAAAAGTATAGAAGAAATAGAGAATGTTTTTTTACCATTACCTACTGGTGGCCGTATTCGTTTAGCGGAAATAGCAAAGGTAGAAGATACTTTAAAAGATGATCGGGAATTTGTTTATATGAATGGACAGCCTAGTGTACAGGTAGCTATACAAAAACAGACAGATGCCAATACAGTAAAAGTATCGAGTGCTGTGGAGCAAGTTTTGGCAGATTTCAAAAAGGAAATGCCAGCAGGCATGACCTTGATTATTGGTTTTGATCAAGCAGAATATATTAATTTGGCTTTGGATCAGGTTAAAGATAATGCGTATTTGGGTGCGGGATTGGCGATTTTAATTCTTTTTTTATTCCTTCATAATTTTCGCAGTACCTTAATTATTGGTGTGGCGATTCCCATAGCCATTATCGCTACTTTTATTTTAATGTTTTTCGGTGGTTTAACTTTAAATATTATTACATTGGGTGGTTTGGCTTTAGGTGTGGGGATGATGGTTGATTGTGCGATTGTTATCCTGGAAAATATTTATCGTTATCGACAAAATGGTTACACTTTGATCGAGGCAGCCCGTGAGGGGGCTGATGAGGTTGCTTTGGCTGTTACGGCCTCCACCTTTACTACAATTGTTGTTTTTTTACCTTTGGTATATGTAGAGGGCTTGGCTTCTCAGATTTTTCGACCTATGGCTTTGACGGTTTCCTTTGCCTTATTGGCTTCTTTGGTGGTAGCTTTAACTTTGGTGCCCACATTATCTTCCAAGTTTTTGCGGGTGAAAAACTCTACTTCTCAAAGTGGTGTAAAACATAAATTATTGAAGACTTGGGATAGTGTTTTTATCTTTTTTAATGAGGTTTATCGCCGTTTATTAGGTTGGGCGATTAAACACCGTAAAACCGTTATTTTTACCACTTTTGTGCTTTTTATAATTAGTTTGGCTTTATTTCCGCGGGTAGGTATGGAGTTTTTGCCGCAATCAGATAGTGGGGATTATCTGGTAAATATTAGTTTGCCTAATGGTACTTCAGTTACCGAAACTGAACGGATAACCAAACAGGTAGCTAGTTATATCGAAGCTTTACCTGAACATGAATGGGCTCTTTATGCTATTGGGGTAGGAGGAAGTACTCTTGGTGGTGGAGCGACACCGGAAAAAGCTTCGATTAGCGGTAAATTGGTACGTAAAAATGAACGTACCCGTTCGATTGATGAAGTATTAGATGAATTAAGAAAAAACTGTGCCCAGATTCCTGGGGCTAAGATTGAGGTTAGTTCTTTTGATACGGCCATGGGCGGTTTACAGACACCTTTGGAAATCGGTATTAGTGGTGATGATTTGGATGTATTGCAAGCTTTTGCTAATACAGTGGCTGCTCGGGTTAAAGAGGTACCTGGTACTAGAGAAGTGAAAACCAGTATTGATGATGCTCGTCCGGAATTGCATTTTAAATTAAAAAAAGAAAAAGCCGAGGAATATGGAATTGGTACTCAGCAAGTGGCCTCACTTTTATCTACAGCTTTAAGTGGGACACCAGCTACTCGTTACCGAGAAAAAGGTGAAGAAATAGATGTAAGGTTAAAGATCGAGGAAAAATATTGTAGTAGTATTAGTGCTTTGGAATCTTTAATGTTAGCTGCACCTAATGGTTCACTAGTTCATTTGGGTGATTTAGTAGAGATTGAATTAGCAAAGGGACCTACCGAAATTAGGCGGAAAAATCAAACTAGACATTTAACCATTAGTGGTGATATTTTTGAACGAGATTTACAAAGTGTGATGGTTGATATTCAAAAGTCTCTAGATGATTTACTGATCCCTGCTGGGGTACAGCTTGAATTTGGTGGGGCTCATCAGGAAATGGTAGAAGCCTTTACTGATTTAAGTTTAGCTTTAATTTTAGCGATAGTCTTGGTATACATGATTTTAGCTGCCCAGTTTGAAGGTTTATTGGCACCTTTCATTATTATGTTTTCTATCCCACCAACCTTAATTGGGGTAGTGGGGGCTTTGCTTTTAACTAAACGTACCTTTAGTATTCCTACTTTTATTGGTGTAATCATGTTAGCCGGGATAGTGGTGAATAATGCCATTGTTTTGGTGGATTATATTAATACTTTAAGATTTAGAGATGGTTTGGAACGCGAGGCGGCAATTTTGCAGGCAGGTCCTACTCGTTTACGGCCTATTTTAATGACTACTTTGACTACTGTTTTAGCCTTACTGCCTTTGACCATCGGGTTGGGAGAAGGAGCGGAGTTTTCCGCACCTATGGCCACAGCGGTAGCCGGAGGTTTAATTGTTTCTACTTTAATTACTTTGGTATTAATTCCCTGCATGTATATTGTTTTTGATAATTTAAGTAATCGTTTTCAACGAAGAGGTAGGAAAGCGGCAAAGGTTTCGGAAGTTGTAAAATGAGTCCTCATTTAAAAAAATTTACTTTTTATATTGATATCGGTATTTTGAACTAGATTTATTACTGTAAATATGGCAAAATTAAGTGATATAAGGATGGAGGTGTTAGTCATGGAAAAAAGAACAATTGCGATTACAGATACTACTTGGCGTGATAGCCATCAATCTTTATTAGCGACTCGAATGCGTATTGAAGATATGCTCCCCATAGCTGAAAAAATGGACGCAGTGGGGTTTTACTCTATGGAGGTTTGGGGAGGAGCTACTTTTGATACTTGTATGCGTTTTTTAAATGAAGATCCCTGGGAGAGGTTGGCTAAAATTAGACAGGCTTTAAAAAAGACAAAGCTGCAAATGCTTTTACGGGGACAAAACTTGGTGGGTTATCAGCATTATGCTGATGATGTGGTCGAAGAGTTTGTTAAAAAGGCGGTAGCCCATGGTATGGACATCTTCCGGATTTTTGATGCTTTAAATGATGTTCGTAATTTAGCCAAAGCTATGGAGGTGGCTAAAAAGGAAGGGGCACATGTGCAAGCAGCCATTTCATACACAATTAGTCCAGTCCATGATTTAGACTATTACTTAAATTTAGTGGGTCAATATCGTGATGCAGGGGCTGATTCATTGTGTATTAAGGATATGGCTGGTATTTTAAAACCTTATGCGGCTTATGAATTAGTCAAGGAAATAAAAAAGAATTATGATTTACCTGTACAAATGCATACTCATTATACTAGTGGTATGGCGGCTATGATGTATTTGAAAGCTGTGGAAGCTGGGGCGGAAATAATGGATACTGCAATTTCATCAATGGCATTGGGTACATCACAGCCAGCTACAGAGGCTATGGTAGCTACTTTAGCTGATACACCTTATGATACTGGTTTAAATTTGAAACTTTTGGCGGAAATAGCGGACTATTTTAAAGAGGTTCGTGAGAAATATCAGGATTATGATGTTTTTAAAGCTGGTATTGATACTAATGTGCTCTTATATCAAGTGCCGGGGGGAATGTTATCTAACTTTATATCACAACTACAGCAGCAAAATGCTCTGCATAAATTACCAGAAGTATTGGCTGAGGTACCACGGGTTCGTGAAGATTTAGGTTATCCACCTTTGGTTACTCCTACCAGTCAAATAGTAGGAACCCAAGCTGTACTTAATGTTTTAACAGGTAAGCGCTACCAAAGGGTGACTAATCAGGTGAAAAATTATTTACGCGGGCTTTATGGAGCTACACCTGTACCGGTGAATGAAGATTTGCGGCGTGAGATTATTGGAGATGAACCTCCTATAACTTGTCGGCCGGCAGATAATCTTGAACCACAATTGGAAAAAGCACGTCAGGAAATTGGACCTTATTTACAAAAAGAAGAAGACATTATTTCCTACGCTATTTTCCCACAAGTTGCCAAGACTTTTTTAGAAGAACGTTATGCAGGTAAATGTGGAGTAGATTTAAATTTAGCTAAAGAAAATGAAGCTAAATTAGGTGGTAAAGTTTATCCGATTTAATGTTTAGCAATTCGGTACTTAAATTTAAGTGCCGAATTGCTAATTAATTTTGCTGAAAAAGTATAAATTACTAAATGGTGGAAATACTACTAACAACAACCTTAAATTTTATGAAGGAGGAATAAAGTATGGAAATGCAGTTGTTGTTAGAAAAAACAAGAACCCTACATCAATTATTACAAAAGTCGGCTGAACAGGTGTTAAGTTATGGGACCATTGTAGAAGAGGTATCTCGTTTGTTGGCAGCTAGTGTTTATATTGTTGATCGGGATGGTAATTTGTTGGGGAAAGAGGAATTAGTTACTTTTCGAGGGGGCATTTTTCCGGAAGAAGAATTAGCTAGAGGCTATTTTTCGGAAAATAATCAACAGTGGTTATTTGGTTTTACACATACTGAGGTAAACTTTGTCCCTCAGGGAACCAATTTTTACTGTATTTTAACCCCGGTAATTGGCAACCGCGAAAGAATGGGTACGGTGATTTATGCTCGGGAAGGTAAGCCTTATACGGCGGCGGAAATAATTTTGGCGGAATATGGAGCTAGTGTGGCTGGAATGCAAATCTTGCGTAAAGTTAATGAACGTTTGGAAAATGAAGCTCGTAAAAAGACAGTGGTACAGTTGGCTTTAGAGGTGCTTTCTTATTCGGAATTGGAGGCCGTTAAATATATTTTTAACGAAATTGAAGGTTCGGAAGGGTTTTTAGTGGCCAGTAGGTTAGCTGAAGAATATAAGTTGACCCGTTCCGTAATCGTGAATGCCTTACGTAAATTGGAAAGTGCGGGTGTAATTGATGCTCGTTCCTTGGGTATGAAAGGTACATATATTAAAGTACTGAACGATCATCTGTATGAACAATTGGCCGAAATATAGGTATTAAAAAACCCGGGTAAATGTTACCCGGGTTTTTTTATCTTTTTGAAGGATATTCTCGTTTTTAAATGATTTGTAAAATTAAACTGGTAAATAGCAGGTAAGGTGTTCTTGGATGTCGAATATCGATTAAAGGTGTAGTTTGGAGGGATAAGTTTTGAGTAAATGGGGGGAGGCCATTCTCAATCTTTTATTTCCCGAAACTAAATTCTGCTGTATATGTCAGCGTGAAAACAAGAATATGCAATCTTTACAATTGTGTTTTGAATGTGCCCAAAAGATTTTGGAAATTAGTGAAACTATTCAAACGTGTCCTCATTGCGGTTTTTTTACCGGAGGTGCTTCTTGTCCGACATGTGGTAGTTGGTCTGAATCTTTAAAAGTAAGTACAGTTGTTCCTTATGAAGGTATTTTTAGGGATTTGATATTGAATTTTAAATTCAATGGTCAGCAGACATTAGCCGAACCATTAGGTTTTTTAATGGCCAGTCGGTTGAGGAGATTGGGATTGGTAGAAAAAATTGCAGGGGTAGTTCCCGTACCCCTTAGTGAAAGTCGGGAAAAAGAACGCGGTTTTAATCAAAGTTTACTTTTGGCGGAAGTAATAGCAGAGGAGCTTGGTAAACCTTTATGGACTGTTTTAACTAGAAAACATTTTCAAGCACCTCAATCTAGTTTAAATCGTCGGGAACGACTTAAAAATATTACTGGTGCTTTTCAATATTCGCCGACTAGAAAAATTAAAAATGGTAACATTTTGCTAGTAGATGATGTTTTAACAACTGGTGCCACTTTATTAAGCTGTGCACGTGTTTTACGACAATATGGGGTTAAAGATGTACGGGCTATAACTTGGGCTGGTGGTTATAATCTTAAAATTTTAGGGGAGAAGACAAAAAATTGGTTTTACTTTGATGAATATTAAAAAGAGGGGGTTTGAAAATGGATTTAAGAAATTGTCCGCAATGTGGTAAGGTGTTTAATTTTATTAGAACTAATCTTTGTCCGGAATGTCAAGAAAAAGATGAGCAGGCCTTTCGGGAAATCCGTAAATATATTACACAGCATCCGGGGGCTACTGCTATTGAGGTTAGTAAAAATACGGGTATTAGTGAAGAAAAGGTGCTGCGTTTTTTAAGGGAAGGGCGTCTTTCTGCAGGAGCAGAACATCAGAGTAATTATACTTGTGAATTATGTGGTAAACCGGTATTGCGGGAACGCTACTGTTTGGCTTGTCGGGAAAAGTTGACTGAGGGCTTGAAAAAAACAATAATTGAGGAAAATAAAGAACAGCAGAACCGTGCGTTGGGAAATAGTGGAAAGGCTAAAATGCATACAGCTGATTTACGTAAGAAAAGAAAATAGCTGGGGAGTTGTAGTTCCTTGAAAATTGGCTTAAATGAAAGAAAGGCTCCTCTATTTTGCTTAAATCGCTTAATTTGGGGATAAAGAAAATTGCAATTGTTTTCGAAATAATAAGTAAGAGGATTGTAGTTTATTTTAGGAGTGAGCAAAAATGCGGATTATTAATCAATCTATACCAGAAGTCGCTCAAGTTTATAAACGGCAAAATGAATTAAAAAAATCTGACAAAATTGAAAAAACTGCCCAGCAGGATGAAATTAAGCTTTCTTCGGAAGCCAGGTTTTTTAATGTAGCTAAAAGTGCTTTGCAAGAGTTGCCGGAAACCAGAGAGGAAAAAATAGCCGAATTGCGTGAGGCTATTCAGTCTGGGACTTATGATGTGAATCTAGAGGAATTAGCAGAAAAAATCTGGTGGGAGTGCTTCGCCTAAAGGGGGAGAAAAATGGAGCCTACATGCCGGAAATTAATTGAATTGATTACAGAGCAAAAGTTAGGGTATCAAAATTTGAAGGAATTATCTTCACAAAAACGGCAAGCCTTAATTGCGGGGGATTTAGAAAAGCTGGCCTCTTTAACTGAAAAAGAGGAGGCCTTAATTTTGCAATTGGGGAAATTGGAAAATCAAAGACAAGAATGTTTTTTAGAGTTGGCGGCAAAGGGAGGTTTTGATGAAACCGCAACTTTGCAGGAAGCTTTACCTTTTTTACCCGCGGTTTGTCAAGTGCAATTAAAAGAATTGCAAGCGGATTTTGCGGTGTTAATAGAAAAATTGTCTCAATTAAATGAAGAAAATATGAGTCTGTTGGAACAGTCTTTACAGTTTGTTAATTTTACCGCTGAGGCATTAAGTGAACAATCAAAGCCGGTTTATGATGCTGAACAGCAAATTAAGATGGAGCAATTGCGTAATTTGTTGGATAAAAAAGTTTGAGGGGGATTAAGAGTGCGTTCAACTTTTATGGGTTTAACTACTGCTTATAAAGGGCTTTCAGCTCAACAAAGGGCCTTAGATATTACCGGTCATAATGTAGCTAATGCCAATACTGAAGGATATACTCGCCAGGATGTGATTATGCAGGCTTCTTCAGCCTTGAAGGTTTTAGAGGGATATGTAGGCACTGGAGTGGATATCGGTGAATTCAGAAGAATTAGGGATGAGTTTTTGGATATTCAAATGCGTACAGAAAACAAGGCTTTAGGTGAATGGGAAGTTAAATCCGATATTTTAGATAAATTAGAAGTTATATTTAATGAACCATCTGATACGGCTTTGCGTTCGGTATTAGATCAGTTTTGGGAAGCCTGGCAAGTATTGGCCAAAAATCCAGAAGGGGTAGCGGCACGTACTACGGTAGTACAAAGGGGCATTTCTTTAGCCAATACTTTTAATCACTTGGCTGCTCAATTTATCGATTTGCAGGCTGATATAAATAAAAGTATAGAAGTTAAAGTAAATGAAATTAATTCTCAAGCTAGACAAATTAGGGATTTAAATGCTCAAATTATTAAAGCAGAAGCTTCGGGCAAAAAAGCTAATGATTTGCGGGATCGCCGTGATCTAATTTTAGAACAATTGGCTAAAAATATAGCTATTGATGTTGTGGAAGATGATTTGGGAGCAGTTAATGTGACGGTGGGAGGACGTTTTTTAGTTAGTCGTACTGAATTGGCTACCCTAAAGTTTACCGATGATTTTTCGGATCCTACTCAGGCCAAGTTGGAATGGTGTGATCCTTTTACAGGTGCACCACAGGGCACCCTCAGAGCCAATGGCGGTATTTTAAAAGGCTATTTGGATATGCGGGATGAAGTAATTGTGCAATATCATCAGCAGATATCAGAATTAGCCAAGACCATTGCTGAAAAGACAAATGAATTACACGGAGAGGGTTATGGTTTGGATGGTAGTACTGAATTAGACCTTTTTGTTAAATTAGATATTCAGTCAGATTTTAGTGCTGGCAACATAGAAGTCAATCAGGAAATTATTGATGATCTGAATAAATTAGCTACTGGTTTGGGCGTGTGGGATGAAGATGCTGAGGAAATGGTTTCTTATCAAGGTGATGGCAGTAATGCTTTAAGAATTGCTCAGTTAAAACATGCTTTAATTATGACTGATGGTTTAGCTTCTTTTGATGATTTTTATCGATCTTTGATTGGTCAATTGGGGATTCAAGGGCAAGAGGCCTTTCAGATGGTAGAAAATAGATCTTCACTAGTAGAACAGCTGCAAAATCGACGGGCTTCGGTATCAGGTGTTTCTTTAGACGAAGAAATGGTGAATATGATTAGATTTCAGCATGCCTATAGTGCTGCGGCCCGGGTCCTGAATGTCATGGATGAAATGCTGGATACGGTTGTTAATCGTTTAGGTTTGGCAGGACGATAGGGGGTTAAGAAATGCGGATTACCAATAGTGTTTTAGTTAATAATTTAAAAAATAATTTATCACGTAATATTCGTCTTTTGGGAAAAATACAATTACAGCTAGAAACTGGACGGCGTATCAGCAAACCTTCTATAGATCCTACCGGGATTGTGGAAAGCCTGCGGTTAACAACTCGTTTAAAAGAAAATGCACAGTATCGGGATAATGTGGCGGATGCATTAGGTTGGTTAAATACTACAGATGATGCTTTGGGTGCTTTAAATTCGGTAATACAGCGGATTTACGAATTAACGGTACAGGGGGCTAATGGTCCTTTGGATGTTGAAGAACGCAATTCCATTTGCGAAGAGGTAAAGCAGCTTAAAGATGAAATGGGCGAAATAGCTAATACTACTCATGGTGATCGCTATATTTTCGGAGGTACTAATACCACTGAAAAACCTTATTCAGCTTATTCAGATGGTACTTGGCAGCATAACTCCAAAAGTATTAGGTATGAAGTAGGTATAGGTGTGGAAATACCAATTAATCTTACTGCTGAAGAAGTTTTTGTGGAGGCAGAATTAATGCCACTTTTAGATCAGGTAATCACTGATCTGGAAAATGATGATTATGCTGCTTTAAGTTCTGAACGAATCGGTGAACTGCAAACTGCCATTGAACATGTTTTAGCTTGTCGGGCTAAAGTAGGGGCTAGTGTTAACCGTTTGGAAATGACTAAAGCCCGTTTAGAAGAACAAGAAATTAATTTTGAGAAATTATTGGCTGATGTCGATGGGGTAGATCCGGCCTGGGTAATCATGCAGTTAAAAGAACAAGAAAGTGTTTATCGGGCTTCGTTAGCCGTAGGGGCTAGGGTAATTATGCCTACATTGGTTGATTTCATTCGATAATTAAAGGGGGTGGGGGCGGTGTCCTTGCAAATTCGGACAATACCAACTCAAATTGGCCTGCGGACGACTCCTCCTGTTTTGGAAATAAAGCAGCCCCGAGGTGAATTGGAGGTAAAACAGCAGAAAACTGAATTGGTGATTGAGCGTGAACCTGTTAAGGTGCACATTGATCAAAAAGCTTGTTTTGCCGAATATGGGATTAAAAATACGGTAGAAATGGTGCGGGAAACCGCGGAATTGGCTTGGCAAAGAATGGAACGCTTTAATGACCATGAATGGAACATTGCTTTTATTCCCGAGGAGCAACCTAATTTCGAAGTTACCGGAGATCTAAAACTAGATTGGCGGATCATTGAGGGTTTTATTCATTATACACCACGGTTTCCGGAAATTACTTATTATCCAGGT
>DUTS01000037.1 GCA_012841935.1 Clostridia bacterium | reverse complement strand
TTGCAAATTGCCCTATTGTATATTGCTTCATTGTTTGTCACCTCCTGCTAATAATATAACACAAAAGTTATAGTTTAGCAAGCTGGTTCTATAATATTTTATAGTTTCATGTCAACAGCCCCTCGCCCCCTTTATTCAATATTTTGCACTTGTTCCCTAATTTTCTCTAATTCACTTTTTAAAGCAACCACAAGATGTGCAATTTCCGAATCATTTGCCTTGGAACCGATAGTATTAATTTCCCGATTAATTTCTTGTAATAAAAAATCCAAACGCCGTCCAATTGGTTCAACGGCTGAAAGACTATTTTCCAACTGATGAAAATGACTTTCTAGTCTGACCAATTCTTCCGTAAGATTGCATTTATCAGCAAAAAGGGCTATTTCCAACATTAAACGGTCTTTATCTATTTCTTCCCCTAGTTGGAATTCCTTTAAACGTTCTTTTAATTTCAAATGCTGATTTTTCACCACCAAAGGGGCTCTTTGTTTAATTTTCCTATGTAATTCACAAATTATTTTTAAACGCTCACTTAAATCATGTTTTAAAAGCAGACCTTCTTTTTTCCGCATAGCCAAAGCAGCCTCAACCGCCTCAGCCAAAGCTGGTTCAATATCAGGCCAAAGTTGATCAATTTCTACTTCTTGAAAAGTAACTACTTCTGGTAGTTGTACCAATTGAATTGCTTCTATTTGTAAAGAAGTATCAGTACAAGCCGCAATTTCCTTTAAAAGTTTATAATAAGCAAGGGCTAAATCTTTGTCAACTTGAGGTAAAATACGCTGGGCACCAGTATCCTTCAATTTAACAAAAACCTCTATATAGCCGCGGGCAAAATACTGACTAACAGCCTGCCTTATTTTTTCCTCAAGTAAAGGCTGTGGACTTGGAAGCCTCACACGAATATCGGCATAACGACTGTTCACTGTTTTAATTTCTACTACTGTTTTTTTATACAATCCCTGATGAGTCCCCCGGCCAAAGCCGGTCATACTTTTCAATTAAAATTTACCTCCCCCAAATTCTCCTTTAAACGCTGTAAGCCCTCTTGGAGTTTTTCTTCGGAAATAGTTAAAGAGATTCTAAAATAGCCTTCACCATATTGACCATAACCATTACCAGGTGTAATCACCACACCGGCCTTTTCCAAAACATATTCCGTAAAAGCGGCAGAAGTAAAACCAGAGGGAACAGGGGCCCAAATATAAAAAGTAGCTTGCGGTTTTGCCAATTGCCAACCCATTGCATTTAAACCATCAACTACCAAATCCCGCCGCTGCTGGTAAATTTGACACATTTCCCGAACATGGTCTTCACAGGCACTTAAACCTTTTATTGCTGCATATTGAATTCCCTGAAATTGTCCTGAATCAAGATTAGATTTTAACCGCCCCAAAGATTCAATTACATCCTGACGACCTGCTGCCCAACCAATCCGCCAACCAGTCATATTAAACGGTTTGGAAAGTGAACCAAATTCGATGCCCACATCCAAAGCACCGGGAATTTCTAAAAAACTTAAAGGACGATAATCATCAAAGGCAATAGAAGTATAAGCTGCATCATGACAAACAATAATTTCATGTTTTTTAGCAAAAGCCACCACTTCTTCAAAAAATTCACGTCCCGCCACTGCACCTGTGGGGTTATTGGGATAATTTAAAAACATTAGTTTTGCTTTTTGAGCTACAGCCGTGGGGATTTTAGTTAAATCTGGTAGGAAATTGTTTTCCGCCTGTAAAGGCATTAAAAAGGCTTCACCACCAGCAAGTAGAGTACCAATCCCATAAACAGGATAGCCGGGATCAGGAACTAGATTAAGATCCCCAGGATTAACATAACAAAAACTAAGATAACCAATCCCTTCTTTAGAACCAATTAAGGAAACAACTTCTTCTTTAGGATCAAGCTGGACACCATGATTTTTAGCATAAAAATCGGCAACAGCTTCCCGAAAGGCCAAAAGGCCTACCGAAGTAGGATAACGATGATTAGCCGGATTTTTAGCTGCAATAGACAATTCTTTGACAATAGGTTCCGGTGTAGGTAAATCCGGATCACCAATTCCAAAACTAATTAATTCAATGCCTTTTTCCTTGGCTTCCGCAATTTTTTTCTCAATTCTGGCAAAAAGATAAGGTGGTAATTTTTTTATTCGCTCTGCTTGCACTGGCAACATCCTTTCCCTTAAAATTTTATTTTTCCAACCATTGACCTCGAAAAACATATTCCGCCGGTCCGGTCATATAAACATGATTATTAGCCGCCCAAGTTATCTTTAAAGTACCGCCGGGCAAATGAACTAATGCTTCCCTTTTAGTCTTCCCCTTTAAAACAGCAGCAACCAAAGCTGCACAGGCACCGGTTCCACAAGCTAAAGTTAAACCAGCCCCTCTTTCCCAAACACGCATTTTTATTTCATTTTCATTTAATATTTCTAAGAAATGCACATTGGTTTTTTCCGGAAAAAAATGATGATTTTCCAGAGCCGGCCCATATTTTTCCACAGTGATGCCAGCTAAATTATCAACAAAAATAAGGCAGTGTGGTACTCCCATTAAAAGTGCGGTAACCGTAAAAACCTTATCTAATACGGAAAGGGATTCCCCAAGGGCCTGTCCCCCTTCACCAAGCATAGGAATAGCTTCTTTTTCCAAAATAGGTTCTCCCATATCTACCTTTATTCCTTGTAATCTTTCTCCCTCAAAAATTAAATGGGGAGTAATTATGCCAGCTAAAGTTTCCACGGAAAACTTCTCTTTTTCAACCCAGCCCTGATCATAAACATAACGGGCAAAACAGCGAATACCATTACCACACATTTGAGCTTCACTACCATCAGAATTAAAGATACGCATCCGCCAAGCCGCCTTTTCGGAAGGAAGAACAAGCATTAAGCCATCTGCTCCAATACCAAAATGACGGTCACATACCTTTTTAGCCAAAATAGCTAAATCTATTTTAGGCAGCTCATCCGCTTCTACCAAAATAAAATCATTTCCCAAACCATGCATTTTAACAAACCGCAAATTAATCACCTCAGGAACGCAAATAAATAATTCTGCTTTTCCTTTTAATTTTAACAGTACAAACCAATCTCTGCAAGAGAATTATTCCTGTAGCAAAGGAAAAGATCAAACCCCAATGAATTAATTGCAGAGGCAGTGTTTTAAAAATACGCTGAAAAAAAGGTACATAAAGGACAACCAACTGCATACTAAACGAACAAATTACTGCCCCCACTAAAAAAGGATTCGAAAAAACACCCCATTCAAATGGTGAACAATCTTCGGACCGACAAGGAAAAACATATAATAATTGCACGACCACCAAAGTGGTGAAGGCTATTGTCCGTGCTAAAATCAAATTCTCGCCACCCCAATAAAAAGCAACGATAAAAGCCAAAAGTGTACTGATACTGATTAAACTACCCATTGTCAGGATCTGCCGTAATAAACCATGGGCAAAAATACTTTCTTGAGGACTGCGCGGCCGCCGTTTCATGATCCCGGGATCCCCAGGATCAAGTCCCAAAGCCATAGCTGGCAGCCCATCAGTTACTAAATTAATCCATAATATTTGGATAGGTAGTAATGGTAAAGAAAGGCCCATTAAGGCAGCCCCAAACATGGTTAACACTTCCCCCATATTACAAGATAATAAATAACGAATAAATTTTCTAATATTATCATAAATAATGCGGCCTTCTTCCACTGCCGCTACAATAGTCGCAAAATCATCATTGGCCAAAATTAAAGAAGAAGCCTCTCTAGTAACATCAGTACCACTTATCCCCATACTAATGCCAATATCGGCTTCTTTAACCGCTGGGGCATCATTAACCCCATCCCCAGTCATAGCCACAATATGTCCTTTTCTTTTTAACATTTTTACTACACGTAATTTATGCTGAGGTGCTACACGAGCATAAACAACCACCTGATCAATTATCTTTTTTAATTGCTGATCACTTAATTCATCCAAATCATTACCACTTAAAACTAGATGCCGGGAATTATTAATTATTCGCAATTCCCGGGCAATTGCTTCCGCGGTTTTATGCTGATCACCAGTAATCATCACTGTTTTAATCCCGGCATTTTGACAAGCCTTAATAGCCTGTTTTGCCGATTCCCGCGGTGGATCAATCATTCCAGCTAAACCAACAAAAATTAAATCTTGTTCTAATTCCGCTTCCTGAAGGGAATCATTTTCAGTAGCTAAAAAACGATAAGCCAAACCAATTACCCGCAAAGCACCTGAAGCCATCTTTTCATTAGCTGCCAAAATGCGGTGTTTAATTGCTGAAGTTAAAACACGTTCTTCGCCCTCCCACCAAACTTTTGTACATAAATCCAATAATAAATCAGGTGCCCCTTTAGTATAAAGTGTTAAACCTTTAGTAGTTTGATAAAGAACGCTCATTCTTTTACGTTCGGCTTCAAAAGGAATTTCGGCAACACGCTGGCAATCCTTTTCCAATTGTTCTCGCCAATAACCAGCTTTAGCCGCTGCTACCAAAAGAGCACCTTCGGTAGGATCACCCATAATTTGCCACTGTTTATTTTTTTTACGCAATAATCCGGGGAGCACCGCCGCTTTTTTCTTTAATAAAGCATTATTACATAATGCGGCAACCTGAAAGGACTTTTTTAAACCCAAAGCATTTTTCTCTAAAAACTCACTTTTTCCCGGGAAATCATAATTAATTTTACCTTGAGGAACATAACCTTCCCCAGTAAAAGAAATCATTTCCCCAGAAAGATAAATTTTCCTAACCGTCATTTCATTTTGAGTTAATGTACCGGTTTTATCAGCACAAATGACCGTGGCACAGCCTAAAGTTTCCACAGCCGGTAGGGAGCGAACTATAGCCTCCCGTTTAACCATTTTTTGTACACCCAAAGCCAAAACTACGGTAACAATGGCTGGCAGTCCTTCTGGAATAGCCGCTACAGCCAAACTTACTCCAGTTAAAACCATACGATAAACACTTTCACCGCGAATCAGACCTAAAAAGACTACTACACCCACAATTAATAAACATACTAACACCAACCAATGACCTACTTGTGCTAAACGCTTTTGAAGTGGTGTGGGCTCTGCCTCTATTTCTTGAATACTTTCTGCAATTAATCCCATCTCGGTATCCATACCAGTACCGACAACTATACCCAACCCTTTTCCCCGCGTAATTACTGTACCTTGATAAGCCATATTTTTCCGTTCACCTAACGCCGTTTTAGGTGGACAGACTAAATCTACTCTTTTTTTCACAGGTAGTGATTCACCAGTTAAAATAGCTTCATTTATTTCCAAATGCTGTCCAGCCAATAAACGTAAATCAGCAGGAATAATATCACCAGTTTTTAATAAAACAAGATCACCAGGAACTAAATCACGTGCCGGAATAATTTTAAATAAACCGGCACGTTTTACCTGGGCTTCCCGAGCAGCCAATCTTTTAATTTGTTCCAGTGATTTTTCCGCTCGATATTCCTGTCCAAAACCTAAAAGAGCATTAATAATTACAATTACTAAAATAGTAATGGCATCTGCATATTCGGTTAATAAAGCCGAAATTAAAGCCGCCGCAAATAAAATGATCACCATAAAGTCACTAAATTGAGCTAAAAACAAAGTAAGCATTGACTTTCTTTTTGTCGAATCAATTTGATTGGGACCCACTATTTCCAAACGTCGGCGTGCTTCCTTTTCGGACAAACCACATGCTTCATTAACTCGAAATTCTTTCAGTATTTCTTCTAAGGACATTTCTTCCCATTCTTTTCGCGACATGAATCTTCCTCCCTGGCAAAAAACTATCCTTAAAATCTTATTCCTTTTTTACTAAAAAATAACCGACGGAGAATAAATCTTAGGGTATCAAAAAAGAGGAAATTATAGCTGCCTATTTATAAAATTTTATCTAACTGGTGCCTTAGGAAGAAGAGTTATTCCCTGCAAATCAGGTTTTTTTCGAGAAAAATCATCAGCAGCCAATTCGGGAAATTTAGCCATAACCACTGCTTTAATATGATGACAATCCGGGAAACCATCTTGTTTTCCCTCAAGCTTAAGTTTAACGATTTTTTCCTCGAAACGAGAAATTTTAGTTAGTAAAGCTTGGGCTGCCGCTAAATCCGGGGGCCGTGAATCCTGAATTTCCCTCCACTCAAGCACCATTTGCTTTTTTTCCCTATGTAAAATTTCTTCATTTAATTTTTCATGTTGTGGAAAGCCAAGTTTTTTTCTGATTAAGGCCATATTTTCACAACTAAAACAAGCCGCTTCCCGGGAGTAATATTGCCAAGTTAATTCAGCCAATTCATCTGCCTCAGATAAGGTTAAAGTAGGTGTAAAAGATTCTTTAAACGACTCTGTATAATCATTTAAGGCCTTAGCAGAAAGTTCTACATAGCGAAGTAAACGAGCCTGCTCCTTTTCGGCCTCTTTTAATTCTTGAAGCAAGGAACTCCTTAAATATAATGGACTTATCGGAATCACCCTACCATGATTAAAAAATTCAAGTGGCCGTTCTTTTTGTATCTCAGATTTAATCTGCTGTAAAGTAGTATTTGCTTCCGTAAGAAATTGACCAAAATGCTGTGTAATTTCTTTCTCCAAGCGCTGATATTCGGACTGAATTAAAGCAGTATCCCGATCACCTAACAAAGAATCCCCAGCTAAGGGCAAACTACCTTCTTTTTCAATTAGTCTATTTATTTCCCGTCCAAAATTTTGCTGAAAAGGTTTACCTAATCGGAAACCCAATGCTCTAACTATAATATCGGACAGCTCTACCCTAATAGGAACTTTCAAGACCTTTTGCCAATTACCCCATAACCTATCTTTCCAACTCATTTTAATACACCCTTTCCCTAAAGTAATAAGAATATTATAGCATATTCAGTCAGTCAGTACAAACAAGTTGTTCAACCTTTAAAAAAATGTTACTATTACTGTAATAATGCACTTTACAAGTGAGGTATAAGAAATGTCTTTTGATGGAATTGTTCTACAAAAAATTTGCCAAGAATTAAAAAAAACCATAAGTGGTGCCCGCATCTTTAAAATTTATCAACCTCAGAAACAGCAGGTTGTTTTTCATCTACACCAAAAAGGTCTTACCCATAAATTATTGTTTTCAGGATTAGCCCAAGAGGCTCGGGTCCACTTGGTTTCGGAAACTGAAACTAACCCTAGTGAACCACCTCTTTTTTGCATGGTTTTACGTAAACAACTAATGGGTGGACGTCTAATTTCCATTGAACAACCTGGACTAGAAAGAATTTTAAAAATAAATTGCCAAGTGATTAATGAGCTCGGTGAACCGTGTCAGCGTTTACTGATCATGGAAATTATGGGACGTCATAGTAATTTAATTTTACTTGATCCCGCGGAAAACAGAATTATTGATGCACTACAGCGTATCCCAGCAGCACTCAGCCGCTATCGACAAATTTTACCAGGTTTAACCTATCAAGATCCTCCTCCGCAAAAAAAATTAATCCCCTGGCAAGTAGAACAGGCGTGTTTTTATGAAAAATTATTGAAGCAGCCTGAGCAAAGTAAATTAGAACATGCCTTATTAAACACTTGTGCGGGGCTAAGTCCCCAGTCCATTAGAGAAATTATTATAAGCAGTGACTTAAAACCAGAAACAACCTTAGAATATTGTGGTGAATACGAACTAAGTAAGCTCTGGCAAACACTTATTCAGCTAGGACGGGGTTTAATGAACTCTACTTTAAAATCTGAAATAATTTTAAGAGATAATTTACCCCTAGCCTTTTCTGCTTTTCCCTTAGAGGCCTCTTTTCCAGGTGAAAACAGAAAAACCTTTACCAGTATGAGTCAAGCCCTAGAATTTTACTATCAGCGTAAAAATGCTTTTGTACAAATAAGACGGAATAAGACCAAATTAGAAAAAATTATTAACAAGGAAATTGCCCATAACGAAAAAAAACTGGGCCGACAATTAAAAACACTGGAGTCTACCCAGAATGCCGAACAAGATCAACTCTGGGGTGAACTTTTAACAGCTAATCTACATGCTCTTTCAGGTGGTAAAAAAGCAGAAGTTGCCAATTATTATCATCCCAAAGGGAAAATAGAAATTATCCCCTTAAATCCACAGCTGACACCTGCCGAAAATGCCCAGCATTATTTTAAATTATATCGTAAAAAACTAGCAACCTTTAAGCAAACTAAAAAGCAGCTAGCTGAAACAAAAGAGGAGCTCAGCTATCTCTACAGTTTACTTACCAGCTTAAACAATGCCAATCAGCTAAATGAAATTAAGGAAATTGAAGAGGAAATCCGCGGGGCTGGTTATCTAAAAAAAGGAACCATAAAAAGAAAGGAAACCCCCAGCAGACCTCTAGAGCTGTCAATTAATGGTTGGCTTATTTATGTAGGTAAAAACAATCGCCAAAATGATCTTCTGACCATGAAAATGGCAAAAAAAGAAGACCTTTGGCTGCATCCACAAAATATTCCCGGGTCTCATGTACTCATTAAAAATCGCGAGGGGAAAACCATTCCCCGGGAAATCATAGAAAAAGCTGCCCTTTTGGCTGCCTATCATTCCCAAGCCCGTCATTCCACACAAGTGCCTATTGATTATACGGAAAGAAAAAATGTTTGGAAACCAAAAGGTGCTAAACCAGGTTTTGTACTTTATGAAAAACAAAAAACCCTGTATGTCACTCCGGAAAAAGAAGTGATCAAGGCTTTACTTCAACAAGAAAATTATAAATAAGGCACAGGAAATTCTTTGTTTTCCAATAAATAAAGCCCGATAGTCATCGCTAAAAGATCAGCAGAACCTCCAGGACTAATATTTTCCTGCAAGAAATATTGTTCCATTTGAGCTATTTCTTTTCGTCCTTTTTCCGTAAAAAAACTGCCCTTTTCCAAAATCTCTGCTGACCAAGATTTTACTTTTTGTAAAACTGTGCTATTTTTCCGCCACAAAATAGTAGTATCCTCTACACAAGTCATCAAAGCAAGCAAAACATGTACCAAACAATCATTTAGACAAAAGCCTGTTTGTAGGGCTGTTTGTAAAGCTGGCAGTCCCTTTTCTCTAATACACGGGAAACCAGCTTCCACTTCACCGCGAATTCCGGTAACTTGATAGGTTAAATATAGCTGTTCACCTGCCGTTAATTTTTTTCCGGCAGTTTTTTTTATGGATTTTAATTCACGGGCCACTAACCCTTGGGTCAATTCCGCCAAAGCTAAACAAACATTTTCGGCAGTTAAATGTGAAGTAGATTGGGCTAAATAACCTGCTGCCCCACAGGTAAGTCCAGCCGCAAAAAGAATCCCCCGCTGAGTATTTACACCATTGGTGGCTTTTAATAAATTTCGTTCATAAACTATCCCTATTTTTCGCAGCTGAGGTAATAATGAAGTAATGGGCCCCTGATGCTCAAGACCAGCCTGTGCACATAAATAAAAAGCAGGAGCAATCGTTCCTGAACTTGCCATAAAAGTTAATATATTCATATCTCGATGTGCACCACTTGAATTAGGTGAAACCAAACCTGGTTTAGGGGCTGTACATACTTCAAATAAAATACCCTTTAAAAAAGCTGTACCAATTTCCCAAGACAATTCATCCATTTTCCGTCTGCCTCCTACTCATATGAAGAGGGAGTTGTATTTCTACAACTCCCTCAATTGAAACATTTTTTCTCCCGATAATTTTGTTTTAGCCAAAAATTGCTTTAGTAGCTAAATACAAAACTGAGGGGCACATCAAACAACCTAAACCAGTATAGAAAGTAGCAGTCATAGCACCATAGGGAACTAATCTAGCGTCAGTAGCAGCCAAACCGGCGGCCGTTCCACTAGTTGTACCCATTAAACCACCATAAATCATGGCTGCTTTGGCATTATTTAGGCCAACAACACCAGCTACCAAAGGAGTCATAATCATAACCAAAATTGATTTTACAACCCCGGCGGCAATGGATAAAGCGACGACTTCCGAACTAGCACCAACTGCTGCCCCGGTAACCGGGCCAACTATAAACGTAACAGCTCCGGCACCAATAGTGGCAATGCTTTCGGCGTCTTTATAACCAAACATTAAAGCCAAAATTCCTCCCACTATAAAAGCGGAAATAATACCGATAAAGAGTGAAATAACACCGGCCAGACCGGCCTTTTTAATTTCAGACAGACGGGCACCAAAAGCGGTTGAAATAATACAGTAGTCCCGCAGCATTGAGCCACCCATGACTCCTAAACCGGAAAACAGCGGAATCTTGGACAGACCACCTGCTCCTTCACCGGAGGCTACCCCACCGACATAAGCCAAAACGAGACCTAGTAAAATAGCAATCGCGGAACCGGCTATTCTACCTTTAGTAAGCTTAGCAATCAAGCTGGCAACATACATGACCACACCAACAATTAAAAAGGCCATTACTAAACCATTTTTCGTGAAGATGGTAATAATCATATCTTTAATCATCTGGCTTAAACCTCCTCTTCTTCCGTAATATCAGGCAAAGGAACACCCGGTTCACCTATTTTTTCAAGGATAGGAATAAAGGCAAAGGCGACAACTACCGACAAAACACCAGCTAAAATGGCCATAGGTCCACCACTTAGAGCCGCAACAACGTTTTGGTTAGCAGTCATGGCCACCACAACTGGAATATACAACATACCCCAAAATTCTATGCCGGCCTGGGCTTTATCTGAGAGCATATCCCGTTCCAACATATAATCAGACAATATAATTAAAAATAACATCGCAAAACCTACACCACCAATGTTAGAGTTAACTCCCACAGCTACACCCAAAATATCACCCAGTAAAACACCGACAAACATACATACGGACAATAACATTACTCCATAAATCGCCATACCTTAATACACCTCCATAGAAGGGATTTTAGTTTGGAGAGAAAGTGGGCAGTAAATGCTCATTTTATTTGCCTACTACCCACCTTGAACAACAATAATAATTGCAAACCTTTATTCGAGAACGACCATTACGTCCCCTTGGCTAACTCTTTCGCCAACAGAAACCTTAATTTCTTTAACAACTGCATCTTCTGGTGCTGCAAAAGGCTGTTTCATTTTCATGGCTTCCATGATTAAAACTACATCACCTTTTTTAACTTCATCACCAACCTTAACCTTAATTTCATCAATTTTTCCGGGTACACGTGCTTTAATTTCCATAACAAATTCCTCCTTTTATTGATTCAATTTTTAAACATGTCCACTATAACTTGCTTAGGAATTAAACCAACCCCTTTCATACTTTTCCCTAAAAGTTCCGTAGTATGCATAAAGAACTCAGAGAGCTTTACACCATACCCATTGGGGAGATCCAATTCTGGATCAAGCCGACAATTATATTTCTCACCCAACTGCTTTAAGGAAAAGTAAAATTGTTCAATAGCTTGTAGATTTTGCCCCCTGACCAATAAATCTAAGTCTGAATTGTGATCTGTATAGGGCAAACCTGTATATACTTCCAATCCGGCGGAACCCCAAGCCCCTAATTCTATATTTAATTCAGCGGCTAATTCCTTGGCTTCCTGTAGTGCATTTAGACAAGGAGTCCTACCGGAAATGGGCAGCATTAACACCTGATAAGAAGAAGTAATTTTAGTAATTTCCTCACGAGGAACAAAGGCCGGTACTCTTAACCTACTCTGCCCCTTTCCATAGCGCTGTGGTGAAGAAAATCCTACAGCCACTGTCCCCTGTTTTCGATAACCTTCTTCCGCTCTTCTCAGTATCCCGGGAATACGCTCATTCATAATTAAGGCTTCAATAAGCTTACTCCTTGCCGAAGCATAATCACTTCCCAAGTTCTGATAGGCATCTAAACGTCCTTGATTCGTAATTTCTACCAAATAATGCCGGCACAGCTTCATGGTTATCGTTCTTTCCTCCAAGTTGGATCAGTTTTACTAGACTGCTGATATTCCAATTGAGCCCGAACCAAATCATCAAACATGATTGTTTTTTCAGGCCCCTGGATTAACAGAGGTTCTTTACCCTTACTTGCCCCAAAAGCGGGTCGTAATTCCAAGACAGTATGTGGTGCCGAAACTTGTACATCAGGAGCTACTTTAACCACTCTACTCTTTAACCGTAATATCGAACGGGCTACGCGATTAGCGGTTCCCGGATAGGCTAGTGTAGTTTCCCGAACATAAACTTCATATTCAGGATGGGTACGGCGGCGGCGATATGTAATTACTTTTCCCTCCGGATTGCAGAGATGACCGGACTCAGCCACCGGAAAACTATCTCCCATGGGTAAACCACCGACAACTACTTCACAATAACCTTTTTGCTCTATCGGAGATTCAACCA
Organism: Clostridia bacterium; assembly: GCA_012841935.1. Lineage (NCBI taxonomy): Bacteria > Bacillati > Bacillota > Clostridia > Clostridia bacterium. Next base: position 6,220 of record DUTS01000037.1, on the reverse strand, counting down.
AAGAGAGATCCTCCCGCAAAGGCACCCCATTAAGATATAACCAACCAAATTCCTGACAGCCATATAAGTCAAAAACCTGTGATTGTAAAGTTTTTTCGGCAACCGGAATTAATTCCAAATCTAACGGTGTGCCAGCCGTAATTAAACTGCAGTTATGGGGCAAATATTCAATGATTCCCATTTTACGTGCATCTTCCAATGCAGCACGTAAAAATGATGATTCCCCAAGAACAGCTTTAGGCTGTTCTTCATATAATGCGGCTAAAAAAGCATCGCGACTAGAGCGACGTAAAAAACTAACTTTAATACCATAATCCTCTAAAGCCACTTTAGAAAAAACATTAACTAAAGGTGGGTAAGTAAAGAGAACCCGCTCCCCTGCTTGCAGACCAATTCTCCGCAAAGCCTCGTGTGAGGCTTTAACCCTTTGCTCAAGCTCAGCATGGGTGATCCCCACAATATTTTGAAAGGCCGAAGAACCAGTAGTAAAGGTTAAATAAGCCAAATTAAGGGGTGAGTGGACTTCTTCGATAACATGGGCTGCAGTCGGTCCATTAATCCACTTGTCACTTAAATTACGGCGTGGCATTTCTTCGATTGTTGGTGCACTACCCAATTCTTCAACCATTGTTTTTAAGTTATCTAAGAAGTCCCTCATAATATAACCCTCCTTAAACAGTTAAATATTTGTCAGCAAGTGCTTCGTATTCTTTATCCATAAGGTTAATAATTTTCTTACGTACGACACGTCCGCCCCGCTCATCACCGAGCCAGCCGCGTCCCCAAGGACCTAGTTTTTCAAAGTCCCCAGCTGCTTTTAATTCCCTAACTTCATCAATGTGTTTCTTGATGGTTGGTTTGAGATCATCAAGAGATTCCACAACTTCTTCCACACCACCTAATCTATAGAAGAAGTTAACACCAGCGGCAAAAGTGGGATTAGTTTGTGATAATTCCTCTAAACGCTCTAGATCCAACTTGGTGATCCGGGAAATACTCGTTAAAGGCATGACGTGAATCATAGTCCCGAAATCTTTAGCCAAGGAGAGGATATGGTCTGCTTGTAGACCATGACACAGGAAAGCACCACTTATCGCCCGACCAATAACCATAGCTACAATCGGATGACCAGCTTTACGGGCTTCAGCCAAAGCCAACTGATAAGCACCTGTAGATTTGTTCATACCGATAATTTCTTCTACCTTCCCCGGACCATTACCCGGTGTGTCTACGATCAGGACAATAGGCCTTTTTTCACCTAGAGGCTTGTCTTTATCCACATCCAAAGTATAGTACACAGCCAAAGCCATTTTATAGGCTTCTTCCATACCGATAACCCCAAAATAGACAACTGGGAAACGTGGGTTTACAGCTTGGGCGTCACTAGCAATAAAAGTAGCTACTTCCCCATCTATTTCAGCGGTACCGACTACAGAACCAGGGCCAATTTCTGTATCAAATTCATACTGCTCAATTACATTTTCCTGTACAGAACCTTCATCAAAAATCATTTCAATGGCATCTCTGCCCCTACCAATCAATGTTTCTGTACCCAATTTTTCATCCTCCTTTTCCGATTATCTTATTTATGGATAACTAACAGAGTTTTTCGCGGCGCTTTGCTTGCTCCAAAAACTCAGCATAAGAAAGATCATTTAATGTATCTGGATCTTCATTACCAAAATACTTCCACATATCTTTGGAATCCTTAGGCTGTAATTCAGCAGCTAATTTTACTAATTCCAACTGCTCTTTTACGGTTTCCAAGGAACCAATACGGCGATAGCTTTCAATTTCGTCAAAAGGTATTTCCATAATTTCCTGGATTTGCTTCCGGAAAGCCCCTACCTTATTAGCTACCAAGAAGTTACAGTCCTGCATAATGTATTTATGCTTACCACCTGTAGTCCGGAAAACCAAGGCACGGTCACTAGCATCAAACTCATCTTTACCCATTTCTTGTTCGATAACTTCCGGACCGGTTAGCCCTAAACGGCCTTCCTCACTCATGACAATGATATCAGTAGCAGCAGCAATAAAGCCCATTCCACCAAAACAACCTACACTACTACCAATAACCGCGATAATCGGAATTTTGCCTCTGGCATTTTGAATTTGGTCCATTACTTCGGCGTGAGCCAATAAACCGGCATTAGCTTCATGAAGTCTAACTCCCCCAGTTTCAAAGGAAATGACAACTGCCGGCAGTCTTTCCTCATAAGAATCAGGGTATCTTTCTTTAACATCTTCATAAGCTCTTAAAGCCAGACGAATGGTGTTTACCATTTTTGCTCCCCCGACTTCACCTACAGAACCCCCAATAAAGTTACCTTCCTGAGAGGCAACAAATACGGGTCTTTTGCCTACCAAGCCAACACCAGCTACCATTCCGTCGTCAAACTGAATGGCTTCACCTAATATCGGTAAATGCGGGCTGGGCATTTTATTAATCGGACCGGCAAATTCCGTAAAGGTACCTTCATCAACGATTCCAATGGCTCGCTCTCGTGCATTGACATCCGTAAAGTTCATTTCTTGTAAGCTTTTCCAAGCAGACATTAATTTACACCCCCTACTTCGCATTTATTCGCTTCCGCCAAGGCTTGGCGCAGTCGCAAGGAAACAACAATTGGGGTTGCATTATTGTCATTAATTTCTAAATAAACATCACCCAAACTGCTTTCCTGAACGAATTTTTCTAGAACCATGTTCCAGACTTTGTCAAAGCCAACTACAGGAGTAACGACCTTAACTTTGGCAGCACCATCAAGATCCTGCTTCTCCATTAAAACTTCCATGTCCCCAGAACCAACAACCCCTAAGTGAGACCAATCTTTGGCAATCGATTTAGGATTTTCCACTTTAAATTCAAAATTCATTTCATGTAATGACACAAGACATCCCTCCTTTTCTTTTACCAGTTTCTAAATCTTGCGGGTGGATTATAAAGGCCACCTGACCATTCAACCAGGTCTCTAACATTTTTCGCAGCCAACATGGACCTGTTTGCTTTGGAAACATCAATTCCTAAATCCTGAGGTGTTTTAACAACACCTTTTTCCCGTAAGGCTTTTGTCTCATTGGGATTTTCCTGGAGACCAATTTCCGTATAACCGGCAACCGCTCTAATGGCAGCCATCTTCTCTTGCAAGTTAGCACATCTGTTCATATAAGCAATACCTTCTTCTGTAATGATATGAGTTAAGTCATCAGAGTAAATCATTACAGGCGGTATATCCAAATTAGCATTTTCTTGTAATTTAAAGGCATCTAATTCTTCAACAAAGGCTGGTACCATTTTTTCACCAAAGGTTTCCACCATTTGTACGACTAATTTCTTACCTCTAGTTAAGGCTGGTCCGATTTCTCCTTGCTGTACAGTATATTCTTGACCACACTTCAGCCAAGCACCGGAGGAATGACGGCGTCCTTTAGCATCACAACCCATATTGGGTGCTCCACCAAATCCGGCAATTCTGTTAGCAGTAGCCGTACTACTGTTACCATATTTATCAATCTGTAAAGTTCCACCAATAAACATATCCATAGCATATAACCCGGCGACTTGACAATTAGCACGGTTGGAACGCATTGTACCATCTGGACCGATAAAGAAGACATCAGATCTAGCTTGTACATATTTTTCCATGCCTAATTCGCCACCAAAACTATGGATAGACTTAACAAAACCTGATTCAATTGCTGGGATTAAGGTCGGATGTGGGTTCAAAGCAAAATAAGAGCACACCTTACCTTTTAAATCTAATTCCTCCCCATAAGTAGGTAATAATAATTCAATAGCTGCTGTGGCAAAACCAATACCGTGGTTCAAACTCTGCACACCATATTCAGCATAAACACCTTTTAAAGCCATCATGGCCATTAAAACTTGGACATCGGTAATCAAACCGGGGTCTCTGGTAAATAAAGGCTCAATATAAAAAGGCTTAGGTGCTTCCACCACAAAATCTACCCAGTCTGCAGGAATATCCACACGCGGTAATTCATCCACAACTTCGTTAACTTGTGCAACAACAATCCCTTGCTTAAAAGCAACAGCTTCCGCAATCATGGGTGTTTCTTCTGTATTAAACCCAGTATACAAGTTACCTTTTTTGTCAGCTTGATAGCCCACAACCAAAGCAACCCGTGGTACCAAGTCGCCAAAATATCTGGCAAACAGTTCTAAATAAGTATGAATGGCACCTAATTGTAATTTACCATCACGAACAAATTCAGCTAATCGCCCTGCCTGTGGCCCGGAAAATGAATAATCCAGCTTTTTGGCTACTCCTTTTTCAAAAACATCTAAATGAGTAGATAAAGAAACAACTGATTGCACCATATGCAGATCATAAACTTTTTCCGGATCTACTTGACACAGACATTCGGCCAAAAAATCGGCCTGCTTTTGGTTATCCCCCTCAATACATACTTTGTCGCCAGGTCTAATAACTCCCTCCAATAAAGCGACAGCGTCTTCAGCCGCAACTACCTTGCCTTCTTTCACAAGATGGGCGACACTCTTTAGTCTTTGTTCCGTGTCTAGTTCTAGACTGTTCCATACTCTTTTCACATCACTTCCCATTGACTACGCTCCTTTCTAAAAATTATTTTTAGAATAAAAAAGGGATAAGCAGGTCCAACTTGGACTTTCTTATCCCTCATTCTCCACTATTTATTTTTCAAAAAGCGGACACAATTAATCATCTGAAATATGCATCACCCCGAGCCCAGCTCGTAGATGATTGGTTAGAGGATGAATCGCCGATTGACCAAAAATAGCTACGGCAACCCAATTATCATTTCGTACTATGGCAATCTTTACGGCAATACTGGTACTGGAAGAAGCATTAACCATAATACCTTTTTTAGCTTCTTCGGCAGCATGTAAGACGGCATGAGCCTGAGGACTAGTCTTTTTAATCAATCCGGCATTTAAACAAGCCCCCAAAACAGCCCGTGTTGTTTTTTTCTGAAACTCACCAAAGGTTGTCCCGCCAATTTCCGTGACCACATACTTAAATCCTTGTTCATCTAAATAGCCTTTAATTTTTTCTTCATCAGCCAAGGTCCAGGTAAGGGCCAACAACATTGCCGCCGTTTCTACATTCCAATCTTTTTTACCACTGAAACAATCAACCCATTCATTAGCAGTTACTGTATTAGATATCATTTGCATCCACTCCGTCTCTCATTTTCTCTATAATTATAAACTACCCGAATTAGTACCCTTTTATTATTTCTAAAGTCAAGCTACCATATGCACCGAAGCTATTAATACACCCGAAGCCACTGCAGAAACAATAACACCAGAGATATTACAACCCATAGCAATCGGCATAATTATAGCAAAGGGGTTTTCCGCAGATACACAGTCTTGAGCAATTTTAGCTGTAGTAGGCACACAGGAAATTCCGGCAATACCGATAGCCGGGTTAAAGTTACCTTTATTAAACCAGTAAACAATCCAACCTGCTGCCAAACCGCCCAAAGCGGAGAAGCCCAAAGCAATTATTCCGAGAATAACACAAGAAGCGACTCTGGGGTCTAATAAGGCTTGTGCTTCACACAAGGTACCTAAGAGGAAACCTAAGAAAAGTGTAGATCCATAAAGTAGAGGCCCTTCAAAAAACTCTTGCAAAGGTTCAACCCCAGCTTCTTTAATAGCTACACCCAAGAAGAAGGAAACCATCAAAGGAGCAGCTACCGGCAAGACCCAACATAAAAGTGCACAAACACAAACTGTAGAAATAAACTTGGCACGTTTGGAAACATTAGGTACATCTACTTCTACGTCTTTTTCCAAATACTTTTTAGGAACAAACCATCTCACCAGAAAAGGATAGGCAGCATAAGTCAAACTTAAATAGAGGTAGGAAATAATGGCAATCGGTACAAATAGATGCCTAGCCAAAACTATTGAGGTAAACAAGACCATCGGTCCGTCAGCACCACCGATAACAGCCACAGCTGCTGCTTCATTAGGCAAAAGACCCATTTTGATTCCAATAACAAAAGCAACGAAAGTTCCCAGTTCTGCTAAAATAGCTATAAAGACACAAGTCCAAGGTCTTGATAAAATGAAACCAATTTCACTTAAAGCACCAATTCCCATAAAGACTAAACAAGCAATTAAACCATTACCAAAAGTCAAATTATAAATAGGCTGTAACCAGTTAATCTGCATAAATTCCAAAACATCAAGCGGATCATCGAC
>DUTS01000036.1 GCA_012841935.1 Clostridia bacterium | reverse complement strand
GCACCTCTAATTTCGAAAAGACTGGTAATATCCTCGATTGAAAGACTAGCCACATAGGCTCCTTTACGCGGAACCATTACCACATAGCCTTCCAATTCTAATTTTCGCATGGCCTCCCTTATCGGGGTACGGCTGACATCCATCTCCTCGGCCAATTCTGTTTCCATTAAACGTTCCCCTGGTTTTAAAACTTGTTTAATAATGGCATCCCGCAAAACCTCATAAACTATATCACCTAAAGGCCGATGATCACTTAAATTTATTCGTAAATCTCGCTTTTCTACCATCTTTTCCCCCCTCAATATTTAAATAACATCTTAACTCAAGTATAGTATAATAAGAAGGAATGTCAATTTACTGTTAAAAAAGCCGCAAAAAAACTACTAAAAATGAAACTTAAAGGAGACTACAACTAGATGTCAATGAAAAGAGTCACAGATTTTACTGAAGGAAGTATACCGCGTCATCTTATTATTTTTGCTTTACCAATGTTTTTAGGTAATCTCTTACAAGCTTTTTATAATATTATAGATAGTATTTGGGTAGGCAGATTTTTGGGGCATCAAGCCTTTGCTGCCATTTCGGTAAGCTTTCCCGTTATTTTTGTTCTAATTGCCTTAATAATAGGAATTACTATGGGTACAACTACTTTAGTAGGCCAATATTATGGAGCCAAAAAAAATGAACTGGTTAGTAAAACTATTAGTAATTCACTACTTTTATTACTTGTTTTCGGCAGCATAATTTCTCTGGCGGGAGTAATTTTTAGCCGCCGTATTCTACTTTTTATCAATGCACCTCTTGATGTTTTAGATATGGCCGCAGATTATTTAAAAATATTTAGCAGTGGCCTCCTAGGTATGTTTCTTTATAATGGTATTAGTGGAATTTTAAGAGGACTGGGCGATTCCCGTACACCCCTTAAATTCCTTTTTTATGCTACCATTCTTAATTTAATTTTAGATCCCTTTTTTATTTTCGGTTTAGGCCCTTTTCCCCGTTTGGAAGTTAGAGGAGCCGCTTTAGCCACCATTATTGCCCAAGGCATCTCTGCCCTAATTTCCTTGAGATATCTTTTTGTAACTTCCGGTCTAGTCAAGATTAAAAGCGAATTTTGGAAAATAGACTTTAAAATCGTCAAATTAATTTTTAAAATTGGTTTACCAGCTGGCCTACAGCATGTCTTTATTTCCTTAAGTTCACTCCTAGTCAGTTCCATTGTCAACAGTTTTGGCAGTACCATTGTCGCCGGTTTTGGTGCTGGAGCAACCATTGATCAATTTGCCTTTATGCCAGCAATGAGTCTCGGTATGGCTGTTTCCTCTTTGGTAGCCCAAAATTTAGGTGCTGGTAAAAATGAACGTGTCCAGGAATCTGTTTATTGGAGTTCCTTAATCACACTAATCATCACCCTCCTTATTTCCCTGGCCGCCTTTTTTATACCCCAACTATTACTTTTCCCTTTTACCACCGATCCAGGTGTCATTGCTGCAGGTTCCCGTTATTTACATTACCTTAGTTTTGCCTATATTCCCATGGCTTTAATGTTTACCCTAGGCGGAGTTTTACGCGGTGCTGGTGATACCTTTATTGCCATGCTTTTTACCCTAATATCCCTTTGGACCATTCGAATTCCTCTGGCACGCTATCTTTCCCAAATTCCCACTTTAGGTATCGAAGGTGTTTGGATCGGTATTGCCGTCAGTCCTCTTATCGGACTTTTACTTAACTACCTTTACTACCGTTCCCAACGCTGGAAAAAATCAATTGTTAATGAAACAAACTAAAGGACCGGCTGAGCCGGTCCTTTTAGTCATCCTCTCTTTTTTCCCTTTTGAGCAAGGCCTTAATTTCTGCTAATTCTGCTTCAATATCAGCCTTTAAATCTTCGAGATAAAGAACATTTTCCTCCAAGTATTCTCGCTCATCTAAAACTCTAGGCCTTCTCATACCAAAACCTCTACGGAAACCTAAACCACGCCGTAAACCAATACCGGGAGGACAATATCCCCAACCTCTACCACTTCTCGGTCCGCGACCTACCGGACCTGTTCCATCAAAACCTGGCATAAAAATCAACTCCCTTCTTGTGGACATATGCTCATTATTATGATATATTACTTTTGAGCATATGTCAATAATAATTTTTGAAAGGAGACCCATCATGAAAATTGCCATCAGCACTACTGGTCCCGACCTAAAAAGTTTAAGCGAATCACGCTTTGGACGGGCAAAAAGTTTTTTACTTTATGATCTAGAAACAGATACTTATAGTATTCTCGAAAACGAGCAAAATTATGCCTTACCACAAGGAGCAGGTGTACAAACCGCTAGACATCTTATTCAATCCAAAGTTAAAGTAGTAATTAGTGGTCATGTAGGACCCAAAGCCTTAGAAACTTTAAAAGCGGGAAAAGTAAAAATTTATTTAACTTCTCCTCGAACCATTAGCGAAATTCTTGAAGACTACAAACAAGATTTATTAGAAGAAATTTAAGGAGGTTAAAAATGCGAATTGCTATTGCTAGTGGTAAAGGGGGTACAGGCAAAACTACCATTGCCACCAATTTAGCCTATTATCTGCATAAAAAACAAACAGTGGTTTTGATTGACTGTGATGTAGAAGAACCAAACTGTCATTTGTTTCTAAAACCCGACTGGGATTTTACTTACCAAGCCACTAGCCCCTTACCCCAAATTGAACAAGCAAAATGTACACTTTGCGGCAAATGTAGTGATTTTTGTCACTTTGGAGCCCTATCCTGTTTAGAGGATAAAATACTACTTTTCCCTGAACTTTGTCATGGCTGTGGGGGCTGTACCCTAATTTGTCCTTTCCAAGCAATTACCGAAGGCCAAAAAGACTTGGGAGTAATTAAAAGTGGGCAGGCTAAACAAATCAAACTAATTCAAGGACATTTAAATATTGGAGAACCTATGGCTCCTCCTTTAATTAAACAAATAAAAGAAAAAGCACCTAGTGGAGAGCTAATCATTCTTGATTGCCCAGCTGGTACCTCATGCCCCTTAATCGAATCCTTAAAAAACTGTGATTTTGTTTTTCTAATTACTGAACCTACCCCTTTTGGTCTCCATGATTTAAAAATTGTGGTAGAAGTGGTACGTGATTTAAACCTCCCATTTGCTGTAGGTATTAATCGTGCTACTTTAGGTGATCAAGCTGTTAAACAATATTGTCGACAAGAAAAAATACCTATTATCCTGGAAATTCCCCATGAACGCAAAATTGCCACAGCCTATTCAGAAGGGAAACTTTTACTAAAACAATTTCCGGAATATGAAAAACTTTTCTCCCCTTTGTTAACCTCTATCAGGGAGGTGATTAATTCATGCCAGAATTAATTATTCTTAGTGGTAAAGGGGGTACAGGCAAAACAAGTATTACCGCTGCCCTAGCTTCTATCTTTAACTCTTTAGTTCTAGCCGACTGTGATGTTGATGCCGCCGACTTACACCTTCTTTTACAACCACAAATAATAGAACAAATAGAATTTTGGAGTGGGCAAACCGCCCTTCTAGATTCTTCAAAATGCAATCAGTGCGGACTTTGCCGTGAACTTTGTCGTTTTGATGCTATCTCAGCTAATTATCTCCTTGATGAAATTTACTGTGAAGGCTGCGGTGTATGTGCCGCTTTTTGTCCGACAAAAGCAATCAAAATGACTACCAATTTAGCTGGGGAACTTTTTATCTCTCAAACTAAATTTGGACCCTTTATTCACGCTCATTTAAAAACCGGTGAAGAAAACTCCGGTAAATTAGTAGCTGAAGTAAGAAAAAAAGCCAGCCAAAAAGCAAAAAAAGAGCACTTATCTTTTGTGCTCATCGATGGACCACCTGGTATCGGCTGTCCGGCCATTGCCTCCCTATCAGGGGCAAAATATGCATTAATTGTTACCGAACCTACATTATCCGGTCTGCACGATCTAAAAAGAGTAATTGAATTAACCGCACATTTTCAAGTAAAATCTTTTATCTGTATCAATAAAACAGATATTAATAAAAAACAAGCAGCAGCTATTAAAAAATATTGTGCTGCTCGAGACCTAAAAATTGTGGGCCAAATTCCTTATGATGAAATGTTTACCCAGGCTCAAATTGCCGGAAAAAACATTTTAGAATATGCCCCAAACAGTGAAGTCTCCCAAGCCATAAAAAAAATGGCTGAGCAATTAATTAAATTAACCCATGAGGAGTGAAAGATCATGAAAATTGCTTTACCTTTAACCGGGGAACAATTAAGTTTACATTTTGGTCATTGTACTACGTTTGCTTTTTTCACGATTAATCCCCAAACAAAAGAAATTATTAAACAGGAAACACTTACCCCACCACCTCACGAACCAGGTGTTTTTCCCATCTGGCTAAAAGAACAGGCAGTTGATTTAATTATTGCTGGTGGTCTTGGGCAGAGAGCCCAAGGTCTATTTGCAGAACAGGGAATTCAAGTAATTTACGGTGTCCCAACAGCCACCCCTGAAACAATAGTTAATAATTTTTTGAAAGGTAATTTAAAACCAGGAAAAAATATTTGTGATCACTAAATTTTTTCCAATTTCCCCCCACAGCGGGGGCAAGCTATTTCACGATAACGACCATAACCAATTTTTAAATCTGCCGCACATTTTCGACAGCGAAAATGACGTCTAGCTAAACGATAATGTCCACCCTCAATTCGCAGGGCTTTGCCCTCTAAAAGAGAGGTGGCAATTTTTTTACGAGCACTACTTAAAACCCGTTGAAAAGTAGGACGAGAAATATGCATTCTTTGGGCACAAGCTTCCTGTTCCAAATCCTCCACATCTCTAAGGCGAATAGCCTCTATTTCTTCAACATGTAAAATTATTTCCTCCAATTCACGCTTGGGAACTCCAGCTGGTTTAAAATAGGTATATTCCGGCTTATATTCCACACGGCGTAATTTAGGTGGTCTTGCCATTTTTAACCTCCGCCAACTGTTCCAAAAACTGATCTAAGGCTAATAATTGATAACTGTTCACCTTTTCGATTTGTCCTTGGTCTCCTTTTTCACTTAAAAGGGGATCTAAGGGTATTTCACCTAATAAAGGTAGACCAAATTCTTGAATTTTCCCTTTACCAAAAGGATAAAGTTTTTCACCACAATGAGTACAAGTTAAATAACTCATGTTTTCCACAACTCCTAATAGGGAAACATTCATTTTCTGGGCCATTTTAATAGCCTTACGTACTACCATTCCGGCTAAATCTTGTGGTGAAGTAACTACTACCACCCCATCTAAAGGCAAAGACTGCATTACTGTTAAAGGAGCATCCCCAGTTCCTGGGGGTAAATCAACTAACAAGAAATCTAAATCACCCCAAACTACTTCTTCCCAAAACTGTTTAATCACTCCGGCAATTAAGGGCCCCCGCCAAATAACAGGATCATCCTCTTTTTCTAATAATAAATTGATTGACATGATCACTAACCCAGTATCGCTCTTTACCGGAAAAAATCCTAATTCTGAAGCCTCCGGTTTTTGTTGTAAGCCAAAAAGCTTGGGGATACTTGGTCCTGTAATATCAGCATCCAAAATACCTACACGCAAACCCTTTTTTTGTAAAGCAATAGCTAACAAAGCGGTAAGTGTAGATTTACCTACTCCCCCTTTACCGCTCATTACGGCGACAACTTGTTTAATTTGATTTACCTCCGTCATTTTGAGCTCCCTTCTTAATTAAATACCTTATTTTTTTAAGCATATCGCCATTATGGGCATATGTCAATATCTTAGAATGAAGACAAACCAGTCATTTCCTGAATTAAATAAACCAATCGTTTCCAAAGTGCACTTTCCCGATATTCCTCCACATCCACAGTATAAACACCTTCTACATTATACCAAAGACGCTGAAAATAGTTTTCCAAATCTTTGACTAAGAAACTTTCATTATCAGCAACAATTTTTAAATCAGCTTCTAAATTATAATTATTTAAATTACGACGGGTTAAATTAGCTGAACCACCTAAAATAGTACTTTGGCATCTGCCTTTCAAAAATACTAATTTAGTATGAAATTGTTCCCCTTGTGTACGATACCATCTTATTTTTAGATTTCCCCCAGCCTCTTTTAGTAATTCATCAGCAGCTGGACGATTGGGAATACCTATTTTTTCCAAACCAAAAGCATCCTTATTCGCATCTAAAATTAAACGAATATCTACACCCCGCCAAGCAGCCTGTAATAAACCTTTAATTACTTGGCGGTCAGCTAAATAAAACATACCCATCCATAGGGAATCCCCTTGTTCAGCTTCTTTTAACATTTCCAGTAAATGTTCTTTTATCTTTTTTTCCGTAAGTAAAACCACTTGTTTACTAGCCACCTGCTCCGGCCAAGCCAAAACCATTAGTTCTACCTCAGATTCTTCTACTTCCTTTTGCCAATTAATCGCCAAAGTTGTACCACTCAAAGAAGCTACTGCTTCTTCAATAGCTAAAAAATCGGCAATAATTTCACCGGAAACCACAAAAGCAATATTGGAATGATAAGCACTAGCATCATGAACATTAGCTGAAGTAATTAAAGCCTCATTTTCCGTAATCAATATTTTACGATGATTGGCTTTAAAATTAAGCATTTTTAAAAAACTGCGTAACGTTACCCGCGGTGCCTCATTAGAAAAAATGTTGGGTAAACGTCCTTGGCCCATAGTCCCCGACCAACGTAAAAAAGTATTCCAAAAACCAGCATAAAAAGGATTAGAATCTCTGAGCTGATTCAAATCCGTAAAAATTACTTCAATACCTTTTCCCTTTAGTTCCTGAAGATGTTCAGGTAAATAACTACCATAAAAAGTATTGATTTCATCAGTAATAACAATGATTTGGGCATCTGGATTAGCACGTTTCTTGGCACATAATGCTTCAGTTAACTCAGCTGTGAAATGAGGGAATTCCTCAGAAGAATTATAATCATCATTAAATAAAAACATGTCTAAAACAATAAACTCTTCCGCTTCGGCAATAATTTGCAATATCCTAGCTAAAATATTTTGCTGATGGACGACTTGTCCCTCCCGTTCATAAGTCAAATCATAAATAAATTCGACTTGGTCTACAGCTCGAACTTCCCCTTCATAAGCTAAACCCCGCGGTAAAGGTTTAAAAACACCGTAAATTGAGACTAAAACTATTATACTTAATATTATGTAGATAATTCTTTTTATCCAGATCATCCCATATTTCCCCCTTAAAAAGGACTGCTACTTTAGTATATCACTTATTCTTTTTACAGAAAACAATTTGCAAAAAAGCAGATTTAAAATCACTAAAAGGAGAAATAAAAGACAAAAACTCAAATTTTTAAACCATGGCAGCCAAAAAAGAAATAATAATTGCCATAAAACAAATAGCATTAATTTTCGGGGGAACTTTTTTTTAACTAAAGATTCCATTTGCTCTACCTTTTTTTCACTTACCTGCAAACATTCATTTTCTACTTGCCAAAATCTACTCTTTCTTAATTCCTTTAAAAAATCTTTTAAATTAAATGTCGGTTCAAAAAGATAGGTTTTTAAATTTTGCGGAAAATCAATTTCCCGGGTAAAGGTACTCACTAGAAGTCTTTGAAAATTTTGATTTACCTCACCTAATACTTGCCAAGGTAAATAAAGCAATTTCACTTCCAACTCGGAAGTTAAAAAAACATATTCTTTAACTAAATAAAAACTGGAAGCATAAAGTAAATAATTTTTTGCCGCAAGTAATATTTCCACTAAATTTTCCGATATATTTAATAATTCTTCTTTACTAAGTAAAGCCTGCTCCAAATAATCAGCTAATGATAAATAATTATTTAAAGGATAAAGTAATTGTACTTTCAAATTACGAACATATTTTTCAGGTACTAGAATTCCCGGGGGTGTTTGACGCCATAACATTTCTAACTGATGTTCAGCTATTTCTATTTCAGGGGGCAGTACTAACTCTAAATATCTCCCCGAAGTTTCTTTTATCATTTTAATCTTTAAACAAGGCTGCACTTATCATCTCTCCCTTACTCAACCATTCCACAAATAAATCCAAATGATTAATAAAATCCGTTGGCCGCACACAGACTGCAGTTTGCTTACCAACTAATGGCCAAGTAGTTTTACCGGAAAAAAACTGCTGAAGATGACCTAATGGAACCTTAATTTCTTGTGTAATATTTACCACTATTTCACTTTGCAAAAAATTCGCTCTGGGCTCTATTTCTACGATTACTTCTTTTGGTCTTAAACTACTTTTAGATAACCTTAAACTTAGTTCTTTCATTAAAGCATTTTCTTTGCCTAATTCACTTAAACTACCTTGATAATAAAAAGGCTGTGGTTTTCCCTCATTTTGAGCTACCACTTGTGCCAACCAAGCAGCTGTTTCTGTTAATAATACTTGCTGATAACATAATTGAAAAGCAAAACAGAATAAAAAGAGTGTAATTAATAAAAACGAAGTTACTAAAATAGCCTCTATGGTAAAACTACCCTTATTTAAATAATTCCGGACAACCTGCATGTACCCGTAAACCCCTTTCTTTAGCTTCTCGTAAAGTAACTTTACGCACCCCAATTTTATCAACAATATATTTACAATCGCGGTAAGGATGATATACCTCTGTAGGTGAACGACACAAATAAACAAATTCCTCCTCTTGATTTGCGGGAGGCAATTTTTCCGCTTCTTCCCCGGCATAAATCCCATTACTACCATATAACCAGGCCCTTTCAACAGCTAAACAACTTAATTCTATTTCTTTTAATTTCCCCATAGGTAGAGGCAAATCTACTTGATAAGTTAAATAAAGCAGTACATCATCAGGTCCAAAATTAAACCTCTGCCGTAATTTATTATCAGCAAACTCCTTTTCACTTTGTGGTAATTCCACTGCAGCTAATTTTAATTTATTTAAATCAACATTTTGCCCAGATAATCTTTTCCCCAGAATTTCTCTAGCTAAAAAATATTTACCCTTATTTTTTAAATATAAACCTGGTTGTTCCCAGGTTTTTAAAAGAGCATTTTCTACAGGATTATAACCAGAATCAGGCTGCAGCCTTTGCCCCAAATCTACAAAATCAGCCTCCTTTATTTTCCCACTAAATAAATTTAACCAAAACTCATCAGAATGAGCAAAATCAGCTTCTACTTCCATCATTTCCAGGTCCAACTGTTCATTTAAAAATCGTAAAGGATATGAAACCGCAGCCAATTGCTGCACAGTTTCCTTAGCAGCTTGATCTAAAACAATATTCAGCCAGGCAATTTTGCTTAAAGTCAGCAAAAAGAAAAAAAAGATTAAAAAAACCGGAAAAGCCAAACAGGCTTCAACGGTCAAAGACCCCTGCTTATTTTTCTGCTTTAAAATTCTCATTATTTTTTACCCCCATACCCCCAGACAAAGGTTCTTTCTACAACAACTTCCTTTTTTAAAGAAAGTAATTTTGCAAACCATAAATCAACCCCCACTTTGACATTTGCCGCTAAAACCGCGGCTTGATTTTTCAATTCAAAATCCGGATTTTCCTGGCGTAAATTTACTTGAATCAACTGCCGCATTCTATTTAATTGAATTTTTTCATTTTGCACTAAAAGAAAAAGCCGCAAATGATCAGCATAAGATAATTCCAAGGGGAAAGCACCTATCTTGACACTTTCTCCACGATATAGGGCCTTTAAATCACGTGCAGCCTCTAAGTAACCTTTAACTAAAGCCTCGGCAAGTCTTGCCCGCAAAGAAGGCAAATTACTCTCGGCAAAACATTCCACAACATTATAGGCAAAACGGAGCTGCCAAATCCTTTCTCTAATTTGTAACAGATTATCAACCTCTCGCTTTTGCCCACATAAAATATATTCCACTTCACCACGGGAAAAATAGGAATTAGGATCTACTTTCCCAGTAGCAAAACAATATTTATCCAAAAGATATTCTACTTGATAAAAATTAGCTTTACACTTTTGACTAGCCGCACTAAGTAAACCTCTTAAATCTTGCAAATAAGTAAAAACATTTGTACCTAATTCCTCTGCTAATTGATTATTCGGCCGCATTTTTTCTATCTTAGCTTCGATCCGTAATTCCGGAAGAATAGAATCAACCACAGTTTCCTCATTAATTAAATCACTATTTTTAATTTCCCGCTCACTAAGCCCTGTTAGCAAATCTAAAGAAAATTGTTTTTCTTTTTCAGCTTCTTGATCTAAAAGATAATCTTCTAAATTAAAATAATCCCTAGGTAATTCTTCTAAAATAACTAATTTCTCTTTTTCCCGCCACAAATGTTCCCCTTCCTCTAAAGTAATAATGGTTTGCCAAATACTTCGATTATGGGCAGCTGCTTTTTTTAAATCAGCTATCCTTTCCCCCAATTTTACCCAATCCTCACTAGTAATCCCCTTAAATGAAAGCATTTTTCCCGGCATTTCAGCCACGCTAGGAGCTAATTGTTCCAAAAGCTTTTCCAATTCAGCCAATTTTTTTACCTTTACCTCAGCCGAGCCCTCTTTTATTTCTAATAACAAATGATTTACTTCACCTTTAGCTGTATCCATTTCTTGGATTAATCTAGAAATATGGGTTCCTTGTTGCCAAAGTTCCACCTTGGCAAATTCCGAATCATCTAGAAAAGGCTTTGTCACATTTTTGAGTAATAATAAAGGTCCCCTATATTTCATATAAGCCTCAATTTGCTCAAGAAACAAAATATCATTTAACAAACTTTGATCAGGAGAACTAATTAATTCGGCCTCCATAATTTCACAATTAAATAATTTAAATTTAGATTTTTCACCTTTTAAATTCAAATGAAAATAATTTTGAAAAGCTTTTTCCTGCCGCCGCCAATCAACAGCATATAAACCAAATTCCCCAACTAAATCAGGTTGATAAGCAGCTAAAGTAGAACGTAATGCCGTATGTAAAGCCGTCTCTACCCTACGACCAGCGGCTAAAAGGCGGCTGGCATCAATAAATAATCCGGCTAGACTTAATAATCCTAAGAAAATAAAGATTAAAAAAACAGAAATTACACCTTGCTCTTTTTTCATTCTCACAGCCCCACTTATGGTATTTTAAAAGGGTCATTTGGCTCTAAAGTATCTTCAATAATTTCTACATCAAAAACTTGTTCTGTAGCCGAACGCACAAAATTAGTAATTTGACTTCTAAATAACAGAGCAATACCCACCAAAACAGCTACAATAATCACAATTTCCACAGTACCCATTCCCTTTTCCTCACGAATTTTAAACAGCATTTCGTCACCCCCTATCCTAAATTTCTTAAAGCCAAAATAGCCGGAGCAGCAACAATTAAAAGAATAGCTATCAACATTAACATCATTGGTAATAATAGTTTTGTAGAAGCCTCTTCACCAAGACGCTGTGCTGTATTCTTTCTCATTAACCAACATTCATTAGCCTGCAATCTTAATACAGGTACCAATTCAGCATTACCTTTTTTTAAATTCTGTAAAAGTACAGCCGTAAAACGAGTTATTTCCGGTACCCTACAGCGTCGGGCAAAATCTTCCAAAGCCACTGTCAATGTTTTGTTTTGCTCCAATTCATAACCAACCTGTCTTACTTCCCGATATAATGGACTTTCTTTTTGATTATGGTGGACAATCTTTTGCCAAGCATTAGAAATTGTTAAACCAGCATTCAACAATAAAATTAATTGATTAAGGAAATCCGGAAAATCCAAACAGATTCTTAATCTCCTACTACTTGTCATTTTCTTAAGTTCATAATCCAAGCCCCCAAAAATGGCGGCCAGAACCAAGACACCCAAGAACAACAAATAAGGATCTCCTCCAGCTAATACTTGTAAAAAAATAATAAAAAAAATCATTAACAATAAATAACCAATTTTATTAGCCCAATGAACTTGTAAATAAAAGTAAGCTTTTTCCACACCATATAATTCTGCCAATTGATGGGCTAATTTACGATCATAAGATGTTTTATAAGTATAATTTATCTTTTGTAAAAAAAAATGACCCATTAGTAAAAAGTTTTTTCGTAAAGGGAATTCCTTTTTAGCCAATTCCTCAGCCCAACCATGATACTTTAGCTTGGCTCTTCGATATAATAAAAAATAGCCCAGAGAAAGTATTAAAACCAACCCCATTTTACACCTCAATAAACATAATTTTATGATTTAAATAAACAGCAAATAACAAAAGAATTACAGCTACTGTCATTAAACAGCGGCCAGCCAAAGTAGTAAATACCGGCACCATATAATCTCCCATGGAAATTGACAACAAAAAGAGCATTACTACAGGCATTAAATTTAAAATTTTTTGTTCCAATTTCCGTTTAGCCAATAAGGTTTCTATTTCCTGTTCAATCTGCAATTTATCACCAATCAAAGTACTAGTATTACGCATAATCTCTACCAAATTCCCACCACTCCTTTTACTAATCACAAAAACATCTACAAAATTAGTCAAATCCTCCAAATGAGCCCTTTGAGCAAAATCAAATAAAACAGTTTCTATAGGTTCATTCATTTCCAAACAGCGCACAATATAAGTAAATTCACGAATAATATCTGTTTGGGGATCAGGATAAAGCAAAGTCAGATCTTGTAAAGCCTGTTGAAAGGCAGATTCTACGGAACGACCAGCTAGCAGAGAAGAAGCCAAAGCATAAAGAGCTTCCTTAAACTGTAAACTTAAGGCCTTTTTTCGTTCTACCATAATTATTTTAGCCCGGTGCCCTGGATAAAAAATAGCTGCAGGCAGTGCCAAACAAGCTAAAAAAAAGCTCCGATAAAACAAATAAATTACAAAAAAACAACAAAAAGCTCCTAGAAAAAAATAAAATAACCATTCCCCTTTACTTAATGAATAAAAATTATAATCAACCAAAACCTGTTCTCGGCAATCACTTTTCGGAAAATCACACCTAATTTTTTCCCCGAAATACAGGAGCCCAAAGGTTGTTAAACTGGCAAAAATAATGATCCCCAAACTCACTATGCTTCATTCCCTTCAGCCAAAAGCAATTTTCCTTGATTTATAAAGGGTTCTTTAGTTCTTTCTAAACCACTCCCCTTGTTTTCACATAAGACAAATAAGGGATTCAACTCTATTTCACCATCACGCAAACCTTTAACCTCACTAATTTCCATAACACACCTTTTCTGATCCCTTAATCTGCTTAAATGAATAATCACATCAAGGGCCGCAGCTATTTGCCGCCGTATGGCGGCCAATGGAAAAGGTGCAGCCATTAAAACCATTGTTTCTAATCTACTTAACATATCCAAAGAAGAATTGGCATGTCCTGTAGATAAAGAACCATCATGACCTGTATTCATAGCTTGAAGCATGTCCAAAGCTTCCCTACCCCGTACTTCACCTACAATAATACGGTCGGGACGCATCCGCAAAGAGGACTTAATTAGATCACACATACTAATTTCACCTTTACCTTCCGGATTGGCATTTCTAGTTTCCAAACGAACAATGTTTTTAACCCCACTAATTTGTAATTCAGCCGAATCCTCTAAAGTAACAATTCTTTCATTAGCCGGAATAAAATTAGAAAGAACATTTAAAAATGTAGTTTTCCCCGAACTAGTTCCCCCCGAAATAAACAAATTATATTTAGCCCGTACCAAACGTGCCAAAAAAGCAGCAGCTTCCTCACTAATTGTTCCCCCAGCAATCAAATCTTCCATAGTTAACGGCTTTTCCGGAAATTTTCTAATGGTCAAAATAGGTCCATTTAAAGCAATAGGTTCTAAAACAACATTAACCCGCGAACCATCTTTCAAGCGTGCATCAACTAAAGGTGAAGCCTCATTAACAGTTCGATTCACCTTAGCAACTATAGTCTGAATAACATCCTCTAATTTTTCCTTACTACTAAAAGCTAAAGGTAATTTTTGCAAACAGCCTGCTTTTTCCACAAAAATATT
This sequence comes from Clostridia bacterium, assembly GCA_012841935.1. Classification (NCBI taxonomy): domain Bacteria; kingdom Bacillati; phylum Bacillota; class Clostridia; species Clostridia bacterium. Next base: position 1,741 of record DUTS01000036.1, on the reverse strand, counting down.
TTCAGGTCCATTTACCATAATTTCCGTAATTTCCGGATCATCAAGTAAAGGCTGAATAATATCCAAACGACGCATCGCATTAAAAACATAATTTATTAATTCTTGTTTTACAGTAACACTTAAATATTTTTCCTTGCTTTTAGCAAAAACGGTTTCCGTAATTACATCTTTAACAGCCTGGTCAGATAATTCCCTTTGTAAATCAATATTTTTCCGTACCCTATTTTGAATATCCTCAACCAATTCCCGCTCAAGCATAACTATCCACCTCAAAATTTAAAATTAACCTCTGCAGTGCTTCCCCAAAAGCAGAATTAAGATCTAAACAATAACCATTTTTAGTAGCTAATAACAAATTATCTACCCAGGGGAAACTCACCACAGCTTTATCTACCCACAAAGGTCTTTCCATTACCTGTGGTACCTTATTAACTACCAAGTGCATTTTCTTTAATAAATTAGCTTTTTCTTCTGGAGTAAAAAACAAACGTAATTCTTGTTTAAAACGCTCCATTTTTTTTAAAGAAGTCACTAATGGTTCCAAAACCAAAATTAAAATATCACAGGCTTGCCAACCAATTAAATTGTTTTTATTAATCATAGTTGAAAAATCAACTACCAAAAAATCATGTTTTCCTTGTGTTTTTAAAAGCTGTAATAAAAGTGCCAATTCTTCACTCACATCATTTTGCCAATCTTCAATACTATCTGGGGGTAAAAAATATTGAATCTGGTATCTTGTGTCTATACATTTGGCACTTTCAATCTGCCAAATCAACCTTTCCCCTTTCTCTTTTAAAAAATAAAGCACATGGGACAAATTATAATCTCCACTTCCCATAAAATAAAATTCAGTTACCGGCACATCTTCCAAATTTAGATAAAAAACATCATACCCCCCCAAAGCCAATTGCCTACTTAAACCAACAGCCAATGTAGTTTTCCCCACACCTCCCAAAGGAGAATAAATACCGATTGTCTTAGTTTTGGATCTCTTTTCCGAAAAAACTCTAGTATCGCCCTTTTGAGAAGCATAAATCTTTAAAAGCTCCCGCACTATTTCCTCACCAGTTTGATATTTACTCAAGGACTCACCCCACAAAACATAGGTAGCCTTCAATCTTTCCTTTAAAAATAGATAAAACTCCGAACTGGTTAAGACTAAATCTACCTGTGGTTCACCCTCCAAAAACTCCTCTATAGCTGCCCAATGAGTTAAACTATTTACCATAAATGTATCCGCCTCTTCAGTTAGCAAATAATTTACCAAACATTCTACATAACTCTGCTCACCTTCTACAATTAACAAAACTATTTTACTCATTTTTCCCACACAACCCATTTATCTACCATTTTTTACTTTAATTGTTATTATGCCATAAACTTCAAAACATTTCCAGTCCATTTTCAAAAAAAATATCCACAAGTTCTACCTGTGGATATTTAACTCCTAAGAATTAATTTCCCGAGCTATTTTTTGCACCTCATCTAAAGAAAAATCTGTAATCTCAACTATTTCTTCACAGAAAAATCCCTTTTTAATTAATCTTTTTGTAATTTTGATTTTTTCATTTAAACTACCTTCTAGTTTACCTTCTATCCTGCCTTTTTGCATGCCTTTTTGCATACCTTCCTTCCTAAGGGCTTCCGCCAAAGTCATTATTCTTTCACCTCCTTTAGGATAAACATCCCTGAGACTATTCGCCACCTCTTCTATTTCCTCCACACTAGTATTAGGATT
>DUTS01000035.1 GCA_012841935.1 Clostridia bacterium | reverse complement strand
GCCTGAAGCTGAAAAAAAGGCTGTTGAGGCTTGGTTTTTGAAAGGGAATAATAAAGAGGCTAAGGTGATTTATGAAGGGGTAGGGGATGTGCCTACCTTTGGTGTGGAAATAACTTCACCAGAAGACAATGATTTGGTTTATGTAGATGTAAGTAAAATTGACGGAACCATGATTTGGGGTATGCAGGTTAAGGAAATTACTCAAAGTAAATTAACTTTAAAAGAAGGTGAAGAAATAGCCCTGCGTTTTTTGAAAGTACGTGATTTTCCCCCTTTTGAAGTAGTGAAAGCACAAAAAGAGGATCATACAGGGGTTTATACACTTGTGCCGCGTCAGAATAAGGTTTTGTTATATCCGGATCAAGTAAAAATACAAGTAGCACTTGATGAAGGAACAGTAATTGGTTTTGAAGGTACACCCTATTATTTATTTCATAAAAAACGTGATTTCCCAGGGGTACAACTGCAGCCTCAAGCCATAAAAGAATTGCTTAATCCCCGTTTAAAAGTAGAGTTAATTCAATTGGCTTTAATTATTGATGCCAGTGGAAAAGAGGTTTTGACCTGGGAAGTAAGAGGTAGTTTTGCTGAGGAAAAGTTTGCTGTTTTTTTTGATGCCCAAACAGGTCGGGAAATTATAATAACAAGAATTACACCTCCGGCGGAATTTACTTTTGGGGTAGTATCCTAAGTAAAAAATAGTTTTTTCAAAAGACACCTGTACGTCCTAAATTATAGGGATTAACAGATCTTTCTTTAGATGAGGTGCAAAAAATAGCCCGGGAAATTAATTCCTAATTAATTGAACTATTTACACCCACAAGTTTTGTGGGTGTTTGTTTTATTTACAATAATTGACAAGAAGTGTATATATGTTAAAATATTGTACAAATGGTAGTTTAAAGGAGGAGAAAGATGCGTCATAAAAAAATGTTTTACCTTATTATTTTATTGGGACTAATGATTCCTACTTTGGCTTTAGCCTCTGTAAGTGTTTATGTTGATCAAGAAAAAATAACTTTTCCCGATCAACAGCCTTTGATTAATGCCGATAATCGTACTTTAGTACCACTTCGCTTTGTTACTAAGGCTTTAAAAGGGAAAGTAGTTTGGCTTGCCCCTACTCAAACCGTTGAAATTGAACATTCAGTAGGTACTATTTCTTTAACTGTGGGGAAAAATTTTGCTTATAAAAATGGAGAAAAAATCCCTTTAGATACTACCGCCATAATTAAAGGAGATCGGACTATGGTACCCTTACGTTTTATAAGTGAATGCTTTGGTGCCCATGTTTATTGGAATAGTAGTAAACGCAAGGTTTTTATTACTACTCAATTACCACCAGTAAATGAGTTTAAAGGGATACCCTTTAAACCTGAGGATTTGCCTTTTAAAGGTGGCAGTAGACCTTTGGAGCGTTCTGATCGATCTTCGGCAAGGGTGCAGTATGTTCAAGTAAACGATTTGCCGATACGGCTTAGCTCCGATTATATAATATACGGGTTGACAGTAGATAATGAATATATTGAAATAAAACAGTATTCTTCAATTAATATACCGGCACCAATGTATATGATAGAAAATGGGCAATTAAGTCGGGGAAGACGTTATACTAGTGATCTACAAGAAAGCACAATCTTTACATATAAATACCCCGTGCAATCGCGGTTAGAACAGGCTTTAGGGGAGAGACCTGTTAATCTTGCTGATATAGAGGGCTTCACTTTTCATGCTTTATGTGAAGGTAATTTCCGGATGTTGGTTATTGCCAACCCGCTTTATCAGGGTGAGAATTAATGATGAAGCGAATAATT
>DUTS01000034.1 GCA_012841935.1 Clostridia bacterium | reverse complement strand
TCGTTGTACCCGAAGTTAAGCCCTTGGACTGTTATATCAAACAGCGGTAGGTTTTATCCGAAACTGGACAGGAAGAACAGGGAAACAAACAGAACTTATAGAGTTTTATAAGGTTTTGGCAACGGTATGAAAAAATAAAAATGAAGAGTAAAGAGCTGGTACAGGAAATATGTAAAGTAATTGCGGCTAAAAAAGGGGAAAATATTGTGCTCATTAATTTAGAGGGTATTTCCCTTTTGGCAGATTATTTTATAATCTGTAATGGTAATTCGCGAGTGCAAACACAAGCGATTGCTGATTATTTGGAAAAAGAAATGAGTCAGCAAGGTTTATTTCTCGAACGCAGGGAAGGTTATACTGAGGGCTGCTGGATATTACAGGATTATGGTTCGATAATTGTGCATATTTTTCTTACTGAAACACGTGAGTTTTATAATTTAGAACGTTTATGGGGAGATGCGGAAATAATTCAATATCGGGAAAAGGTTTGACAAAAGTTATTTCCGATACTATAATAGAAAAGCGAAACGGGGCCATAGCTCAGTTGGGAGAGTGCCTGACTGGCAGTCAGGAGGTCAGGGGTTCAAGTCCCCTTGGCTCCACCAAATCTAAGACATACTTTTTCAAAAATTAGTTTGCTAAAAAATAAAGGACTGCCACCTGATTATATCAGGAGATAGTCCTTTATTTTTTATTGCAGAATAGGTGAGGGTATAATTTGCATAATTGTGATTTTTGTGGTAAAATGAAAAAATAATGCGGTATGGGGGTGTCAAATTGCGACTTCGGGATGTTTATCAACAGTTGAAAAAAGAAAATGATGATTTTAATTTGCTGTTTGCTTTAATGCAAAAAGGGGAAGCTAATCAGGAAATGCGTTCATTTAACTATAACCTTTTAATGGAGGCTTATATAGCTTATGTAACCTATAATATACAAAAAATAGCTAAGGTTGAAAAACTTAAAAAATGTTTTGTGAAAATTAATCAATACTTTAATCAGAGGCTTTTTTCGGGACAAGAGGATCTACTGTTTTTTAATTCGACACCTCATGGATTGCATCGATTAAATGGTGCAATTAATGATGCTTATTTTGGAGCTATACAGGTTTTGAAAACATTTAATGATAAATATAATCCCTGTGAGACAAATGAGGAATTAGAGTTAGCTGTAAAAATTGAAGCACTTTATTATAAATTAATTAATCAGCGGTTTAGACAGATAATAGTAGATTTTAATCCCTTGGAAATTGAAACCGAAATGCTTTTGGAAATTTTGCAAACAAATGAAAGAGAAATAGATGATTTGGTAGTGGGTTTAGAAAAGGAAAAAACTAAGGAGGGATTTGGGGAGGAATGTCGGCAAATTTTAGGGCTGATTGCCGAAAGGAACTTTTTGGGGAATACTTCTTTACCTCGTGGGGAAAAATCGAGAAATTTGCGGAGTTGGTTTTTAGCATCGAAAAAAGAGGCCCGTGTAGAACATACCGGGCCAGAGGAATATATTAGATGATGCCCAGTTTTTTCCCAATAAACTGGAAAACCTGTAGGGCATTTTGTAATTGTTTGGGAGTATGTTTGGCGGTTATGGTGGTGCGAATACGGCTTGTGCCCTCTGGTACGGAAGGTGGACGAATGGCGGGGGCGAAGATGCCGTGTTCTAAAAGGAGTTTTGAAAATTGTACAGATAAATTTGTTTCTCCAATTATAATGGGAATAATGGGTGTTATACCTGGTGGTACATTAAAACCCATGGTGGTCAATCCTTGACGCCAGAGGGTTATTTTTTGTTTAAGGGAAGTTAATAATTGTGGTTCGGATTTTAGAAGATTGAGGGCCATCAGGGCGGCAGCTGCATTAGCAGGTGTCATCGAGGTTGAAAAAATAAAGGGACGGGAACGGTTTTTTAAATAATTAATTAGTAGGTTTGAGCCGGCGACAAAACCGCCAGCACAACCGAATGTTTTACTAAGGGTACCAATTTGTATGGTAATTTCTTTGTTTAACCCAAAATGGGCTGCTGTTCCTTGACCTTGTGGGCCTAGTACGCCGGTAGCATGAGCATCATCTACCATTATTTGAGCCTGATATTTTTGGGCTAATTCTACTATTTGGGGTAGTGGTGCCAAGTCACCATCCATACTAAAAACTCCATCAGTAACAATTAAGGTCCTTTTGTGGGGAGCCTGTTTTAAAAGGAATTCCAAATGTTCAAGATCACAATGAGCATAGATTTGTACTTCCGCTTTGTTAAAACGGCAGCCGTCAATAATGCTGGCATGATTTAAAGCATCGGAAAAAATTAGGTCTCCAGGTTGGGCCCATGAACTTAAAACTCCCAAATTGGTTAAATAACCACTACCAAAAAGCAGTACATTTTCCGTTCCTTTAAAAACTGCTAAGGCTTTTGTTAATTTCTGATGGGGAGTTAGATGGCCGCAAACCAAAGGAGAACCACAACTTCCTGTACCATAATGTTTAATTGCCATACAGGCAGCTTTAATTACCTGGGGATGAGTATTTAATCCCAAGTAGGAATTAGAAGCTAAAAGTAGGTACCTTTTACCAGCAAGATTAATTATTGGTTCTATGGGACCTCTGATTTCAGTGAGTTCGCGGGTTAAGTGTTTTTTTTGTAGATGATTTAAAATTGAAGTTAATTTTTCCACGGATAATTGACTCCCTTCTTTGGGGAATTACCTATTTGTGAAAATAAAACTGGTTGTCGGGTTAAGAAATTTAAATATTGCTGTAAATTGGTTTTTCGCAGGAGAATAACCCGACCTCCGACAGGTACCCCTACAGGTTTTAAATAAGGGATGCGTAAATAGCCTGTTTGACGACTAGCTAGATAGCCGGCAACATAATCTGGGTCATCAGACCAGCAAATTTCAGCCAGGGAGGCTGGATGGAGCATTATTTTACTAGCTAAGGTTAAAGCTTCACTAAAATGATTGTTGTTCAGGTGGTAAGCAATTAGAGCAGCCCTGGCTTCAGGAGTTAAATCCATACGGCTAACACGCACCCCTTGGGGAGGACCTATTAATTGACCAGTAGAGGCCTCTAACAGCCAAGCACCATATTGACCACGGTCGGTAGGTTTTTTATGGCAAATTAAGTTCAGGGCTTTAGTACTAATCTTTGGGGAGATCCCTAAGTGAGTAAGAAGTAATTTTAGAGTTTGACGGCCAGCTTGATAGTCTTTTACTTGTAAAGTGGTGATGGGTAGAGTAGAGGCATAAAAAATATTTTCAGCTTGTAGTTCCTCTACATTAAAATTAATAAAGTCAGGTGAACCTTTTGTATGGTTTTGAGCACGAAGAAGCAGTTGTTTAATGGTTGTTTCCAATTCGTTTTTGGCTACGATTCTTTCAGCACCGGAAATGTGGATACCACCTTGTTCATGCGGACCGCCTTGGGCGGCCCGCATACGCACACTGTAAAATGTTTTTTTTACATTAGGCATTGCTTTTCCCCCCTAGGGATGATTTATCTCGCAGTGAAATAATTCTCTGCAGTAATTTGGTAAGAGGATAAGCAGTTAAAGCCGTGAAAATCATTCCCGGTAGAGCTGCAATGATTAAGGCCCAGACGGCTTTGCCGATAAAAAGAGCTAAAGCCAAACGGGCAACTAAGGAACCTAAAGGACCGGCAAGAATAATAAAAGGGGGGCGGGAAGCAAAAAGGCAAACAAGACCGCCAGCGACTAAACGAAAAATCATGGCGATGAGCACATTAATAAAATTATGGGTACCTAAAAGCAGGTTGAGGATACTAGCACCAATACCCGCGGTTAAATATCTTAAAAAACCAAAATTGGCCGCGATGGCAACAGCTAAAGGTGCAGAAAGTTGAAATTCGGCCCCGGGAAAAAAGCTGGGTAGTTTTATACTGCCAATAATTAAAAGTAAGGTAATCAGCAGAGCTTGTTCAGTTAAAAAACGAACTTTGTTCATTTAGCCCTTCCCCCAACTTGTAATCCTAAATCTTTTAAGGTTTGTTGATCATCATTAATTTTTTTACCTGTAGTGGTTAAATAGTTACCTACTAAAAGGGCATTAACACCTGCCAAAAAGGCCAATGGTTGTAAACTATGAAGGGCTTGGCGTCCACCACAAAGGCGTAATTCGCATTGGGGTAAAATAAGTCGAAAAAGAGCAATTGCCTTTAATATTTCCAATGGTTGAGGTGGTTTTATATTGGCCAAGGGAGTACCCTTGATTGGTTGTAGAATATTTAAGGGAAGGGAAGCAACTTGTAGCTCCCGCAATTTAAAGGCTAATTGTAGTCGATCATTCCAGGTTTCACCTAAGCCAAGCAGACCACCTGCACAAACTCGTAAATTTGCTTTTTGAGCAGCTAGAATGGTATCTAGGCGAGCTTTATAAGTATGGGTGGTACAAATTTGTGGAAAAAAGTTTTCACTGCTTTCTAGGTTGTGATGATAAGTACTTACTCCTGCGGCAGCTAATTGAACAGCTTGGGCTTCATTAATTAGTCCTAAAGAAGCACATAAAGCTAGTTTGGTTTCTTCTTTTAAAATCCTAAATATTTTTAGGATGTGTAGAAAATCGCTGGGGGTAGGTTTTAAGCCGCTAGTTACTAAAGAAAAACGCTGCACACCTTTGGCTTCGGCTTCCCGAGCCTTGGCAAGAATCTTTTGTGGGGTGAGTAGAGGATAAGTTTTAATTTTGGTTGGAAAATGAATTGATTGGGCACAAAAATTGCAGTTTTCTGAGCAATGGCCGGATTTGGCATTAATAATGGAGCAAAATTCTATGCTATTACCCCAAAAATGTTCTCTGACTTGCCGTGCGGTATTAAAAAGATTAAAAAGCTGTTTATTGGGTAGTTGTGTTAATTGGAGGGCTTCAGCAAAGGTTATTTGCCCACCACTTAAAATTTTGTTTTTAATTTCAGCAAGCATCACCATGGCCCCCTTCGGTGACTTGTTTTATGGAATCATAGGTTATGTCTAATAGTTGTTTTAGTTCACTTAGGCTCATGGAGAGAATTGGCATTAAAACAATTACGTCACCTAAGGGGCGTAAAATCAAACCACGTTGGCGTGCGGCTAAAATAACATGGTGGCCAATACGTTTACGCGGTGAAAAAGGTTTGCGGGTTTGAGGATCTTCTACTAATTCTAAACCAACGATCATTCCTTGATGTCTTATTTCACCGACATGTTTTAAATGTTTAAATCTAGCCAGTTCTTTTTCCAAAAGGGCGATTTTCGGTTGTAAACTTTTTATTAAATCTTTTTTTTCTAGAAGTTCCAAATTGGCCAAGGCTACAGCACAACCTAAAGGGTTGCCGGTATAGGTATGGCCGTGATAAAATGTTTTATGTTCCCAAGGTTCACCTAGAAAAGCATTATAGATTTCATTAGTAGTTAAAGTGGCAGCTACTGGTAAATAACCACCGGTAATCCCTTTGGCCACACACATTAAATCTGGCGAAACTTGTTCATGTTCACAGGCAAAAAGTTTGCCGGTACGGCCAAAACCAACAGCTACTTCATCAGCGATTAATAAAATTTGATATTGATCACATAAAGCCCGTACTTTACGGAGGAAACCTTTTGGAGCCATAATCATACCGCCAGCACCCTGTACTAAAGGTTCGATAATTAAAGCAGCAATTTCTTGATGCCGTTTTTCCATAATAGTTTCTAGTTCTTGTAAACATTCCCAAGCACAGGAGGTTTTGTCTTTACCAAAAGGACAGCGATAGCAATAGGGACTGGGGACATGAATACTTTCAAAAATTAAAGGGTGAAAAATTTGGTGAAAAAGTTCCATACCACCAACACTTACCGAACCAATAGTATCACCATGATAGGCTTCAACAAGGGAAATGAATTTTGTTTTTTGACGATATTTGCCCTCAGCCTTTTGCTGCCAATATTGATAGGCAATTTTTAAGGCAATTTCCACGGCGGTGGAACCGGCGTCTGAGTAAAAAACTTTTTCCAGACCGGGGGGTGTAATTTCCACAAGTTTTTTGGCTAATTTGATTGAGGGTACATTGGCTAGACCTAGGAGTGTGGAATGGGCAATTAATTCTAACTGTTTTTTGAGGGCTTCATTTAGTTCTGGGCAGCGGTGACCATGTACATTTACCCAAAGTGAGGATACACCATCTAAATAGCGATTACCTTCAACATCAATTAAATAGCTGCCCACTCCGCGTTCTATAATTAATGGTTCAGTGCGGTTGTAATCAAGCATTGGTGTAAAAGGATGCCAGACATATTTTTGATCCCATGCACGTAATTGTTGTATTTTTTCTTGAGTCATTTTTTAATCCTCCTCAAATAGTTTTGACCACTCTATGGTCTCCATAAATATTTTTATTAGCTGCTGTTTTTCTAGATTTTTTAAGTAGGGTAAAACACCTAAAATAGGGATACCGGTTAATAATTCAATTACTTGGGGATTGCTTTTTTCGATGGCGGTAGTTTTTTCTTTTTGAAAGCCATTAATAATAATTCCTTTAACTTGTAGTCCATGTTGTAGTGCATAATTTACGGTTAAAACAGTATGATTGATTGTCCCCAGGCTGGGCCTGGCGACAATCAAGAGCGGTAATTTTAGTTCTCGAGCTAAATCGGCAAAAGTGTAAGTAGGGGTAAACGGGACGGCTAGGCCGCCGGCTCCTTCCACCAAAACTATTTCATATTTCTTTTTTAACTGTAAGTAAGCAGTTTTAATTTTCGTTAGGTCAATGGTTTTTGGGGTTAAACGGGCCGCGATTAGGGGGGAAGCGGGAGGAGTAAAGCAATAGGGGTTAATTGCTTTTTCTTTTAAAGGGAGGCCAGTTATTTGTCGATAAACCTCGAGATCTGCAGCCGGTATTCCATCAGTTTGCACTGGTTTCATGGGGATCGCTTTTTTTCCTTGTGCCCGTAAAAGGGCTGTTAAACTGGCAGTAATGATTGTTTTACCTACACCAGTATCTGTACCGGTAATAAATAGGGAGGACACTTTTTGCACCACCTTTGTTAAGTCTGTTAACCTATGTGTACATTTAGGTTAACAATAATGTTAAAGTAGTTTTAGGGTGGTGTCAATAGATTAGCAATCTTTTTAAAAAGATTTTATTGGTGCCTGTTTGTATATTTCCGAATATTATGCTATAATCTGTAATAGTTGCTTTAATTTTTTTAAAAGGGAGGTTGGTGGTGAGAAAATACAAAAGTGGGGACAAGGTTTTAGAAAGGTTGATTGAATTACGGCATTCTTTGCGTAGAAAAGAAGGTTTAGCCGAGTATATGGCCGAAGTAGAAAGAAAAAATAAGGATTTGGGGGGGAGCAAGCAGGAGTTATTTACTGAAGATAGGGATAGGTGTTAAAAGATTGGTATATCCCAATAAATTATGTTATAATCTTAAATTGTAGCTATTACATAGTAATTTACAGGAGGCTTGATAGCTAGTGAAATCAAAAAAGGGTTTATCAATTAAAGATCATGTGGGAACAAATATGGAGGCTTTGTTTTTTAAGTTAGAATCTGAAAGAAAAGCGAAGCAGATAAGTGATTACGAGGCCTTTTTCTTACGTGCGGAAGCGGCTTTCGAGGCCTATGAGCAAAGAGGCAATCGTGTTAAATCCATAGAGGTATGGAAGGCAAAAGGAAGGGCCAATCAGCAACCGGTGGAAACTGCTGCACGGAATAAACGGGCTAGAAGTGAAAGAGTTTTTGAAGAATTAGCACGATAAAAATTGGGAGGTAGAATGTATGGAAAAAAAACGGCCAGATTTTTTGAAATTGGCGAATTCCCCGAAAGCCAACCATATAGCCGTAGTAAGGGGATTAAATAAGTTACATAAGGAAAATAAAGCTGCAGGAAAAACTAGAGGAATTGGACAAAGATCAGTTTGGACTACCAATAGTAATAGTGGTAGAGCCAGGGCTCGTGCACGCAAGAGATATTACAAAGAATTAGTAGAAGCAGGTAAGTTGGAAGAAGTTTTAGCTGAAAACCATAAAGGCTTGCAAACTCGTTTAAGTGAAATTAAGCGGGATTTTGTGGTAGCTGACAGCCAACAGCAAGCTGTCCAAACGTATCAAGAACCAGAAAGAAATTAAAAAAGGTACTGTCAGTATGGTGCTTTATCATAGGAATTTATAAATTCGGCATAGTCGGCTGTAGCGGCTATGCCGTTTTGCTTTCTGTATTAGGAATGTCAATTGCACCAATGCAGTTATAATATATCCTAATTTTCTGTTGTTTCTACCATTTATCTTCACAGCCTTAAAGCCGATTATCTTATTCATAAATTCCCTAATGATTTCTGTATCTAGCTTTTTAATCTTAGTATACTTTTTTACTAACTTTAGAAAGTTATCTGTGTTTAAAGCTTGGTCTTTGGCAGACTCTAACTTTTTATCAAGAAGTTCTACCTTTGTTTTTAATCCTTTCCGCTCCTTTTCATAATCAGAAGACATCTTTGTAAACCTATTGTGAATTCTCTGTTTAATTTATAACTATTAATCGCTTTTTTCTATGTAGGATTTTTTAAAAAATCTTTATAACATCTTTAGCTAATTCTGAATAGTTTCCATTTTCATCAATACAATTGTTTATATCAATGGAAGATATTTTATTAAAGATACCTATGCCTAGGCCGTCAAACTTATCTATTACCTTTAGAGCATTTTTGAAATTAGTAAAAGTAGAAATCTTATTTGCTCTGGCCTTTTGACCATTCGCTTGATAGGGAATTTTACCTTTGCCAGCTTCATTTTTCCACACACAAAACCTAGCCTTGTCTTTTAGGTATTGTGGTATATTTTCATATTTGTTTTTCAAATTTTTCATCTCCTTAAGATTTATTATTAATTAAGCCCAAAATATTACCTTTCCTAAGGACTTGCCTTGCTCGATACCCTATGTGTTAGGCTAGTTGTCGTATAGAGAAAATAGTGTACAC
>DUTS01000033.1 GCA_012841935.1 Clostridia bacterium | reverse complement strand
TAGTTTGGTTTTGGCTTGGGTTTTGCGTAAAATGACTGCCTGGGATGAACTTACTTGTCTTTTAGCTGCTGCTCCGGGAGGTGTAGCCCAATTTTTTATTTTGACTTATGAATTGGGGGCTGATTCTTTGGTATTAATAATTATTCCCTTTTTGTTAACTTGGTTGGGGATTTTAATACCGAAAATTTCAAAATCATGATATGATATTAATTGGGATTTAGTAAAATATGATAGGATAGGCAGGAAGGGGGATTTCTTTGGCGAATCAAGTATTAGTTGTTATGGGTAGTGATTCTGATTGGCCAATTATGAAGAATTGTATAGAAATATTAGAGATGTTTGCGGTACATTATGAAGTACAAATTGCTTCAGCTCATCGTACTCCTGAGCGGGCTTTGCAATTGGCCAAGGAAGCAGTAAATAATTTTGGGGTAATTATTGCCGGGGCGGGAGCAGCTGCTCATTTGCCAGGTGTTTTGGCTGCAGTTACTCCTTTACCGGTTATTGGTGTGCCCATTCAGGCGACTGCTCTGCAGGGGGTAGATGCTTTATATTCTATGGTGCAAATGCCAACAGGGGTTCCTGTAGCTACAGTGGGAATAGATGGAGCCAAAAATGCGGCTCTGCTGGCTGTGCGTATTTTGGCGGTCAGTGATAATAGTTTGTGTAAAAAATTAATAGAATATAAAGAGGAGCAGGCTGAAAAGGTCTTGCAAAGTCAAGCCGTGATCATGACAAAATTGCGGGAAATGTCTTAGGGCAGGAGGTGCCGTGTGGTGTCCGAGAATTATTGGCGAGAAGTGGGATTAACTGATGCTGAATATGAATTGATTAAAGAAATTATGGGTAGGGAACCTAATCGGGTTGAACTCGGTATGTTTGGGGTGATGTGGTCTGAACACTGTAGTTATAAAAACTCTAAACATCTTTTACAACAACTGCCTACCGAAGGACCAAGAATTTTACAAGGTCCTGGTGAGAATGCCGGAGTTGTAGATATAAATGATGGGCAGGCTATTGTTTTTAAAATTGAAAGCCATAATCATCCTTCAGCTGTAGAACCTTATCATGGAGCAGCTACGGGAGTGGGAGGTATTGTCCGTGATATTTTTACCATGGGAGCAAGACCGATCGCCTTTTTAAATTCTTTGCGTTTTGGTTCACTACAGAATAAAAAAACTCGTCATTTGTTTAAAGAAGTGGTAGCCGGAATAGCGGATTATGGGAATAGTATGGGGATTCCCACTGTCGGGGGTGAAGTCTATTTTCATCCTTCATATGAGGAAAATTGTTTGGTTAATGCTATGTGTGTAGGTTTGCTAGAAGAAGGTTCTTTGGTAAAAGGTTTGGCTGCTGGTGAAGGTAATGTTGTTTTTTTGGTAGGAGCACGTACAGGTAGAGAAGGTATTCACGGGGCTGCTTTTGCTTCAGAGGAATTAAGTGAGGCTTCTGAAAGCAAGGTAACAGCTGTACAGGTAGGTGATCCTTTTTTAGCCAAAATTTTAATGGAGGCTTGTTTGGAAGCTCTAAAAACTGGTTATGTGGTAGGAATGCAGGATTTAGGGGCTGCGGGAATAATATCTTCTTCTGCGGAGATGGCCTCACGGGCAGGAACAGGAATGGAAGTGAATGTAGATTTAATTCCCTGTCGGGAACCTGGGATGACACCTTATGAAATTCTACTTTCTGAAACTCAGGAACGGATGCTTTTGGTAGTTGAAAAAGGAAAAGAGGCTGAAGTGGAGGCCGTCTTTCGTAAATGGGATGTAGGTATAGCCAAGATTGGACAGGTTACGGCAGATGGTCTAATGACTTTTAAAAAAGGGGATGAGGTGGTAGCCCAAGTTACTGCTGCGGCTTTGACAGAACAATGTCCACTTTATGAACCTGAAGCCCGGCAGCCGGAATATTTAGTTTCAGCTCAGGAATATGATTTAGATACACTGCCGGAAATGGAGGATTATGGTAAGGCTTTGTTGACTCTTTTGGGGACTCCTTCTTTGGCCAGCAAGGAATGGGTATTTGAACAATTTGATTATTTAGCCGGCGATAATACTGTTTTGACCCCAGGGAATGGAGCGGCAGTACTTAAGATTAAGGATTATAATAAGGGGATTGCTTTGACGGTAGATGGAAATTCTCGTTATGTTTATTTAGATCCTTATCGGGGCGGACAGTTGGCGGTAGCGGAAGCAGCACGTAATTTAGTCTGTGTCGGGGCTCAGCCATTAGCTCTGACAGATGGTTTGAATTTTGGTAATCCAGAAAAACCGGAAATTTTTTGGCAATTTCAGGAGACCATTAAAGGAATTAGTGAGGCCTGCCGGGTTCTGGAAACTCCGGTAGTAGGTGGAAATGTTAGTTTATATAATGAAACTGGCGGGGAAGCTGTTTATCCTACACCTATTATTGGTATGGTTGGCTTAATTGAGGATTTAGATTTAGTGATTACACCTGATTTTAAAAAACCAGATGATTTAATTATTCTCCTTGGTGAAAATAAGGATGAATTAGGGGCTAGTACCTATTTAAGTATTATTCATGGTTTGGAAGCAGGAAAAACTCCGGAAATTAATTTGGAAATAGAGAAAAAGATACAAGATGCTGTTAGAGAATTAATTAAGTTAAAATTGATTGTCTCGGCTCATGATTGTTCTGAAGGTGGTTTAGCGGTAGCTTTGGCTGAATGCTGTTTATTTGGAAATATGGGGGCTGAGGTTGTTTTAACTGAAAACTTACGACCTAGTGCTTTGCTTTTTGGGGAAACAGCATCGCGAATAATTATTTCAATTCGTAAAAGCAAGATTGATACAGTTTTACAACAGTTAAAAAAATCACAAGTACCTTATAAAGTATTGGGTAGTGTAGGTGGTGAAGCCTTGAGTATCGCTGGCTCAGGTTGGAAAGTTAAAGGGAGTTTAACTGCAATGGTGGAAAAATATCGGGGGGCCGTGGCATGTTTTATGAAGAAGTAAAGGATAAAATGGAGGAGGCCTGTGGTGTTTTTGGCATTTATGCTCCTGGTAAAGATGTGGCCCGTTTAGCTTATTATGCTTTATATGCTTTACAGCACCGGGGACAGCAAAGTGCGGGGATAGCTGTTTCTAATGGTAAACAGGTGCGGGTGCATAAAGGGGCAGGTTTGGTCGCTGATGTTTTTTCTGACCAAAGTTTAAATAATTTAAAAGGTCATTTAGCGGTAGGACATGTACAATATACACCGATTAATTCTGGGTTGGCGGTTAATGCTCAGCCTTTGGTTTGTCAATGTTTAAAAGGGAAGATGGCCATTTGTCACAACGGAAATTTAGTCAATGTCAAAGAATTAAAAGAACATTTGGCTGCCCGGGGGGTTGTTTTTCAATCTAGTTTGGATGTAGAGATTGTTGTAAATTTAATTGCTCGTAATGGTGGGGGAGGTTTAAAAGAGGCTTTAAAAAAAGCGATGTTGGAGCTAAAAGGTAGTTATGCTTTGGTTTTAATGACTGAGGATAAATTAATTGGTATTAGGGATCCTTATGGTAATAGACCACTTTGTTTGGGACGCTTAGAGGGATCTTATGTTTTAGCCTCGGAATCTTGTGCTTTAGATGTTTTAGGGGCTGAATTTATTAGGGATGTGGCCCCAGGTGAAATTGTAATCATTGATCAGTCGGGATGCCGAAGTTTTAAGTTTTCCAGCAGATCTACTGAGGCTTTGTGTGTTTTTGAATTTATTTATTTTGCACGTCCTGATTCTACCATTGACGGTCTTAATGTGATGAGAGTTCGACGGGCTATGGGCCGCGAATTGGCACGTGAAAGTCCTGTGGAAGCAGATATTGTTTTACCAGTTCCTGATTCTGGAATTGCCGGGGCACTTGGTTATGCCGGAGAATTGGGTTTGTTTTTTGATATGGGACTTATGAAAAATCGTTATATTGGTCGGACTTTTATTCGTCCAGAACAAAGTGAACGCAGTTTGGCAGTACGTTTAAAATTAAATCCAGTGACTGAACTAGTGGTTGGTAAACGGGTAGCAGTAGTTGATGATTCTATTGTTAGAGGGACAACTAGTAAAAAAATTGTAAAGACACTTCGCAACCGCGGGGCTAAAGAAGTGCATTTATTAATTACTTCTCCACCGGTAATTGCTTCTTGTTATTATGGCATTGATACTTCTGAAAGAGGACAATTAATTGCTGCCCAAAAGTCTGTGGAGGAAATTAGGGAGTATGTAGGTGCGGATTCTTTATCTTATTTAAGTTTGCCCGGATTATATCGGGCTTTAAAGCGTGAACAAGGTTTTTGTACAGCTTGTTTTACGGAAAAATATTTATTGGGTTTACCGAAGGAGGTTCGCTAATGGAAAATCAGCAGGCTTGGACTTATCGCCAAGCAGGTGTGGACATAAAGCGTGGACAGGAAGCCGTAAATTTATTTAAACCATTGGCGGCCCAGACAATGCGACCTGAAGTTTTGGGTACTTGGGGTGGGTTTGCTTCTTTTTTTGCCTTGGATGTGGAAAAATATCAACAACCGGTTCTGGTCTCAGGTACTGATGGTGTAGGTACCAAATTAGCTTTAGCTCAACAATTGAATAAACATGATTCCATTGGTATTGATTGTGTGGCCATGTGTGTTAATGATATTCTAGTAACTGGAGCTCAGCCGCTTTTTTTTCTGGATTATATTGCTGTGGGGAAATTGGAACCAAAACAGGTGGCAGCTATTGTTAAAGGGATTGCCTTAGGGTGCAGGGAAGCAGGCTGTGCCTTAATCGGTGGCGAAACTGCGGAAATGCCCGGTTTTTATGCACCGGGGAAATATGATTTGGCTGGCTTTGTGGTCGGTGTAGTAGAAAAAGAAAAAATTATTAGTGGGGCAAATATTAAACCTGGTGATTTGGTGCTTGGTTTAGCTTCCAATGGGTTACATTCCAATGGGTTCTCCTTAGTACGTAAAATTTTTTTAGATGTTCAAGGGAGATCTTTGGAAGAATATTTACCAGAATTGGGCTGTACATTAGGTGAGGAATTATTAAAACCGACGCGAATTTATGTCAATTTAATTAATTCCATTTTGGAAAGGTTTACAATTAAAGGTATGGCTCATATTACTGGGGGAGGATTGGTGGAAAATATACCGCGGATTTTACCCCCGAATTGTCAAGTGGAAATTAAAAGTAATTCCTGGCCTTGGCCCCCTATTTTTAAATTGTTGGCTGAGGGGGGGAATTTGGCGACTGAGGAATTAGTGAATACTTTTAATTTAGGTATAGGTTATGTTTTGATTTTGGAGGAGGCTCAGGCTAGGAACCTTCAGGCTTGGCTAAAAGAACAGGGTGAAGTAGCCTATCTTTTGGGTGAGGTAACTCAAGGATCTGGGGGATTGATTTTAAGGGGAGAGGTTAAATGAGATTGGCTGTTTTAGCCTCTGGCAGAGGCTCAAATTTACAGGCTATTTTAGATGCTTGTCGGCAGGGAAAGATAAAAGCCCAAGTGGTTTTGGTAGTTAGTGATCAATGTAAGGCTTTTGCTTTAAAGCGTGCAGAGCGTGAAAAGATTCCTGCTGTTTGTCTTCTTCCAGAAGATTTTTCTGCTGTGAAGGCCTATGAAAAAAAATTATTAACCATTATAAAAGATTATCAAGTGGATTGTTTGCTGTTAGCCGGCTTTATGCGGATTCTTTCCGCAGAATTTATGGAAAAAGTTGCTATACCGGTTTTGAATATTCATCCTTCTTTATTACCGGCGTTTCCGGGTTTACGGGCTCAAAAACAGGCACTTGATTATGGTGTGCGTTATAGTGGTTGTACAGTACATTTTGTTGATGCCGGGGTAGATACAGGACCCATTATTTTGCAAGCAGTAGTACCTGTTTACCCAGATGATAGTGAAGAGAGTTTGGCGGCTAGAATTTTGCGGGAAGAACACCGTCTTTATCCGCGGGCTGTGCAATTATTAGTTGAAGGAAAAATATACTGTAAAGGACGTCAAGTTTTGTTTAGTGAGGAGGATTAAATTGAAATATGCTTTAATTAGTGTGGCTGATAAACAGGGGATTACGGAATTTGCCACTGCTTTGGTGAAATTGGGTTATCAAATTATTTCCACGGGGGGAACAGCCCAGGAATTAAAAACTGCGGGTGTGGAAGTACTTGCAGTTTCAGAAATAACTGGATTCCCGGAAATTTTAGGAGGTAGGGTAAAAACATTACATCCTAAAATTCATGGGGGTATTTTAGCTAGAGATGAGGAAAAAGATCAAAAAGAAATAGCCTCCTGGGGCATTTTTAATCTTGATTTGGTTGTTGTTAATCTTTATCCTTTTAAGGAGATTATTGCCCGGGAAAAAGTAACTTTAGAGCAGGTGATAGAAAATATTGACATTGGTGGTCCAGCTATGCTGAGAGCTGCGGCGAAAAATTTTCAACGTGTGGCGGTAGTTGTCAAGCCTGCGGCTTATGAAAAAGTACTTAAAGAGTTAAAAGAAAAGGGTGAGGTTTCCTTGTCCCTGCGGGAAGAATTGGCTGTAGAGGCTTTTTCCCATACAGCTTCTTATGATTTGACCATTAGTCAATATTTAAGTAAGTTTCTTTTGCAAACAGATTTTCCGGCACATTATTTTCGGGAAGGGAAAAAAGTACAAGATTTGCGTTATGGTGAAAATCCCCATCAAAAAGCTGCTTTATATTGTTATCCGGGGAAACAAGTGGGGATGCTGACAAGTGCCCGGAAATTACAAGGAAAAGAATTATCTTATAATAATTTGGTGGATAGTGAAGCTGCTTGGGCACTGGTTAGTGAGTTTTCTGAGCCAGCAGCTGCCATTATTAAACATACTAATCCCTGTGGAGCGGCACTGGGAAAAAATATTTTAGAGGCTTATCAGCGTGCTTATGCTTCTGATCCTCTTTCTGCTTTTGGGGGTATTGTGGCCTTAAATAGAGAGGTAGATGAAAAGTTAGCTGCAGAATTAAAAAAGATTTTTTTGGAAATTATTATTGCTCCTAGTTTTAGCGGAGATGCGGTTTCCCTTTTAGCCGCTAAACAAAATTTAAGGCTTTTAGCCATGGGTGAAAGAGTAGTTAGGGATGAACGATATTGGTTGGAACCGATAAGTGGAGGTTTTTTACTTCAAGAAAGGGATCAGGCAATTTTAACACCGGCAGATTTAAAGGTAGTAACTAAAAAACAGCCGAGTGAAGAACAAAAGGCAGAATTGCTTTTTGCTTGGGGTTTGGTAAAACACGTTAAATCTAATGCTATTGTACTTACTAAAGAAAAACAGTTAATCGGAGTAGGAGCAGGACAAATGAATCGGGTGGGGGCGGTTAAAATTGCTTTAGAACAAGCCGCAGATTTGGTTAAAGATTCTGTGTTGGCCTCTGATGCTTTTTTCCCTTTTCCTGATAGTGTGGAAGTAGCCGCTAAAGCCGGTGTGAAAGCAATTATTCAACCAGGTGGTTCGGTTAGGGATGAGTCTGTAATTGAAAAAGCGGATGAATATGATATAGTAATGATTTTCACAGGTAAAAGGCATTTCAAACACTAAAGGAGGTTAATAATGGGTTTGAAAATTTTAGTGGTTGGTAGTGGTGGGCGAGAACATACTTTGGTTTGGAAAATAGCTCAAAGTAAAAAAGTAAAGAAAATTTATTGTGCTCCTGGTAATGCGGGTATCGCTTCTTTAGCGGAATTGGTTCCTTTAAAGGTTGAGGATCTCGATGGTATAGTTAATTTTTGTCGGGAAAAAGCAATAGATTTAGTTGTTGTGGGACCGGAATTGCCTTTAACCTTAGGTTTGGTTGATGCCTTGCAGAAGGTGGGTATCAAGGCTTTTGGACCTAGTCAACAGGCTGCGGAATTGGAAGGCAGTAAAGTATTTGCTAAAAATCTTATGCATAATTATGGTATTCCTACAGCTGAATATCATATTTTTACAGAGGCGGCTATGGCTAAAACCTATTTACGGCAAAGTCAAGGACCTTGGGTGGTAAAGGCAGATGGTTTGGCTGCTGGTAAAGGGGTTTTAATTTGTACTTCTTTAGAGGAAGCCGAAAAGGCCGTGGAGACAATTATGATTGCACAGGTCTTTGGTCAAGCTGGTAAAAGAATAATCATTGAGGAATATTTAGAGGGTGAAGAAGTAACTATTTTAGCTTTATGTGATGGGGAAACGGTAATTCCTTTGGCTTCTTCGCAGGATCACAAACGGGTTTTTGATGATGATCAGGGACCGAATACAGGAGGTATGGGTGCTTATTCACCTGCACCAGTAGCTACAGAGGAATTAAAGAATGAAGTTTTTGCGAAAATTTTACAGCCTACTATTAGGGCTATGCAGGCAGAAGGGCGTTCTTTTAAGGGTGTTTTATATGCTGGTTTAATGATTACTGCACAAGGTCCGCGTGTTTTGGAATATAATGTTCGTTTTGGAGATCCGGAAACTCAGGCGGTTTTACCGCGTCTGAAAAATGATCTTGTGGATTTATTATTGGCTGTTTGTGATGGTTCTTTAGCTGTTTGGGAAAATAAAATTAAATGGTCGAATAAAGCTTGTGTTGCAGTGGTAATGGCTTCAGCAGGTTATCCGGGAGATTATGAACGTGGTCATGTAATTGAAGGGCTGGAAAAGTTGGATAAAGAAACTATAGTTTTTCAGGCCGGAACTACTGTTCAAAATGGGAAAATTGTTACCACAGGGGGAAGGGTGCTGGCGGTAACAGTATTGGGAGATGATTTGCCTCAAGCTGCAGCTAGTGTTTATCAAGAAATTAAAAAGTTGAAGTTTAAGGGGGCTCATTATCGTAAAGATATTGCCCAACGTGCTTTCCGACATTTTAAATGAGGGGGAAAGGAAAATGAACGCTAAAGGTGATTTCGCTCATTTTATGTTGAAGGAAATTTTTGAACAACCACAGGCCCTGCAAAATGTGTTAGAGGGACGAATTCAAGGGGATAGAGTAGTTTGGGAAAATTTCCAGGTATCTCGAGAGCAAATCAATCAATGGAATAAAATTTATATTATAGCTTGTGGTAGTGCCTATCATTCTGGTTTGTTTGGTAAATTATTATTAGAAAAATTTTTGGGAATGATGGTTGAAGTAGAAATTGCCTCAGAGTTCCGTTATCGTGATTCTTTTGTTGATGAAAATACTTTAGCTATCTTTATTAGTCAATCAGGTGAAACCGCGGATACTTTGGCTGCTTTACGTTTGGCTAAAAAAAAGAAGGCCTTTACTTTAGCCCTTACTAATGTGGAAAAAAGTACAATCTCTCGTGAAGCTGATGTGTGTTTATCTTTAAAAGTGGGTCCGGAAATAGCGGTGGCTTCCACAAAGGCTTATACAGCCATGTTAGTTATGCAATATTTATTGAGTATTTATTTTGCTCAAGTTAAAAAAACCCTTGCTGCAGGGGAAAGAGCAAGAATATTAAAAGGATTGCTGGAATTACCAAGAAAAACGTCATTAATTTTAGAAGAACAGGAGCCTTATGTACAGATTGCTAAAGAATTAAAAAGTGCCGAGAACCTTTTTTATTTGGGACGTCTTTTTGATTATTATCTTGCTCGGGAGGGGGCCTTAAAATTAAAGGAAACAGCTTATTTACATGCTGAGGCTTATGCTTCCGGGGAAATCAGGCATGGTACTTTGGCTATTGTTACCCCAAATACACCGATTGTGGCTATTGCGGTACAAGAAAGTGTTTATAAGCCTACTTTGGCGATTGTTAAAGAGGTAGTACAGCAGGGGGCTTCGGTTATTGGAGTAGTAAATGAAGGTGATCAAGAAATGAAAAAATGGGCTCGACATCTTTTAACTATTCCGCGAATAGATAATTTGGTCAGTCCCATTTTAGCTGTGATTCCTTTGCAATTGTTAGCTTATTATACGGCAGTGGCCATGGGTTGTGCCATTGATCAACCGCGTAATTTAACTAAGGCTGTGACTAATGATCTTTAGATAAATGTGGTACTAAAATTTTTAAAAGTTTATTAATTAAAACCAATTGTTGTGGTGTGCAGTGTTGTAATAAAGTTATTATTTCTTGATAAGTTTCCTGGGTATCTATTTGATATGAAGGTTGGTAGTCATGAGCAGTATAATTAAGAGGGGTTTGTTGACCAAATAAAAGATAGTCTGCCGAAGTATGAAGACAATCTATAACTTTAAGTAGGGAAGTTAGACTCATTTGACGTTCACCGCGTTCAATTTGCCCAATATAGTAATCTGAAAGCCCTATCAGTTCCGCAAATTCCGCACGTGAAAGTTTTAGGAATTCTCTTTGTTTGCGGATGCGTTGTCCAATAGTTTGTTGTATGTTTTCTTCCTTCATAAAGTGTATTCACTCCTTTGGATAATACTTTATCGGACTCTAATAGGAAACAGAATTTGCTTTAAGCCAATTTCTTTTATTTGCAATTGGCTTAAATTTATTGTAAAATTATGTCAACAAATATTTTAAGAAATGGCGGAATCAAAAATGAAGGACAATATTGAACGTTTGCGAGAAGATCTTTACCGTGCGGCAGAGCGTGGGGAAAATTATGCTTCACTTTTGGCTAAAAGTCAAAAGTTAGATCACTATATTGTCGCTTATTTACGAAAACAATTAGAGATAAAAGGGGAGAGGAACGATCAAGAGGACAGTTAAGTTTTTACATGTGGCAGATGTACATTTAGATACTGCTTTTCAAAGCCGGCAGGCTAATTTGCGTACATTTCTGCGGGAATCTGGACGCAAAGCTTTGCAGGCAGCGGTTGATTTAGCCATTGCAGAGGATTGTCAAGCTGTGTTAATAGCTGGAGACTTATTTGACAATCAAAATTTAAGTTTTGCTACCGAAAAATTTTTGATTGGTGAAATGGAGCGGTTAGCCTTTAAGGGAATAACAGTTTTTTATGCACCAGGCAATCATGATCCGGTAACTCGTTTAAGGCAAATAAATTGGCCGACAAATGTGCGGCTTTTTACCTCCCGAGAACCGGAAATTCAGCCTCTTTATGATCAGGAGGGTGAAAAAATTGCTTTGGTGGTAGGTGCTGGGCATGAAAGTCCTTTGGAAAGCGAAAATTTGGCAGCTGCTTTTCCAGTACTAAAAGAAGAAACTTTACCGGTTCTAGGGCTTTTACATACTTTAGTTTTGGATAGTGGTGCGGAAAAAGAACATTTGCGTTATGCACCTTGTACTTTACAGGATTTAAAAGAAAAAGGGTATACTTATTGGGCTTTAGGTCATGTACACCGGCGAAATGTTTTATCTAAAGAGCAGGGAATAGTTTATCCTGGTAATTTAATGGGCCGCAATTCTCGTGAAAGTGGGCTAAAAGGTGGTTATTTAGTAGAGATTGATAAAGATGGTCGGGTGAAAATGGCTTTTTGTCCACTGGCACCATTAGTTTGGTTGAAAATTATAGTGGACAATTTAGAAGGAGCTAATCATTTAGAGGGTTTAGAAGAATTGATTATTGAAAAAGTAAAAAAGGAATTACAGCCTTTTGGAAAAACTACTTTTTTGCTTGATCTAGAGTTAAGTGGTCCATGTCCTTTGTATCGGGAGTTACTACAGCCGGAAAATCAGTTGGCATTGGCTGATAATTTAAAAACAGAGTTGGCAGTTCATCATTTAGAAATATTTGTGGAGAAAATATTGCCACCTCTTTCTGTTGATGAATATCGTGATGAGATCCATGTTTTGGGAGAAATATTAAATTTAATTGCTGAATTGGCTGTTAATCCGGAAAAATTATTGGCACTGGCTCCAACGGCAGTTGCCGGTTTACCGCGTCAAGCTTCTCAACAGGAAAAAATAGCTTATTTAAAATCTTTGCTGGTTAATTTAGATTATGAGGTGGTAGCACGTTTTGTAGGAGGTGAATAGGGGTGCGTTTAAAATCTTTGAGAGTTAATGCTTTTGGCTGTTGGCGTGATTGGGAAAAGGAGTTTTCCTCTAAGGTTATCGTTATTTACGGGAATAATGAAGCTGGGAAAAGTACCTTTTTTCATTTAATGGGGACTCTTTTTTACGGCTGGCGACCGGTAACTAATAATCCCTATTTACCTTGGGATGGTACCCGAGCGGCTTTTAATGCTGAATTGCTTAATGAAAAAGGGGAATTATTTTCGGTGCAGAGAAGTTTAGGCAGTCAGCCACAGGGAAAAGTAATAAAAAATGGAGTTAGTAGTGATTTGCGTAATCGAACATTAGAAATGTTAGCTTTTTTACCCTATAGTGTTTTTCAAGAAGTTTATTTTTTAACTTTGGATAAATTAGTTTTTCCTGATAGTGATGCTTGGCAAATATTACAGGATCAATTATTAGGTGGTCAATATGTTTCTTTTTTAAAACCTGTTTCTGAGGTGTTAATAGACTTGGAACAAGAGGCTAATCGTTTATGGCGGCCGGATCGCCGTGGTAAACCGCGGGCTAAACAATTACGGGAAGAAATTTTAAATTTAAAAAGAGCCCGTAGGGAAGCAGAAGAAAGAGAAGAGGAATTACGTGCCAAAGAGCGTTTGTGTCAAAATTTACTAGCAGAAGAAAAACGATTGCAAAGTGAAAAAACAAAATTATGGGCTGATCTTAATCGTCTAGAACGTCTTTTACCAGTAAAGAAAAGATTAACAAGGATTAAAGAGTTAGAAAAGGCTGCAGGAAAAACAGCTAAATTTGTCGATTTGCCGGAAAATCCGGTGGAAGTTTTAGAAAAAAGGCAAGTGGAGTTAAGTGATTTAACAGGGGAAATTGAAAAATTACAAAAAAGAAAGGCTGAGTATCAGCAGCAAGTTAAAGCTTATGGTGAAACTGAACAAGCATTAGTTAAAGAAAAGACTTGGCTTGGGACCATAATTAAGGCTGATTCTTTATTAAGGGCAGATTGTGAGGAAATTGAACAATTACAAAAAGAACTAGCCCAAAATGAAGATTTATTGATTAATGCTGCTGGGGGTATATGGCAGCCTCTGTGGGCAGAAAAATTTCGGCAAATTGATGAGGTTGTTTTACGCGATTTGCTTCAGGAATATAGGGAAAAAGTTGATAAGTTGGGAAAACAGCAAGAAAGTTTAAAAAAATTAAAGGAACAAAGGGAGCAGTTGCAGTCCTTTCGTTATTTGGGGGGTAGTTCGCTTTTATTTAGTTTTCTCGGTATAATTGGTCTTGGCTGGGGAGGTAATACACCACTTGGTTTTGCCGGGGCTTTACTTTTAATTTTGGGTTTAATGGGTGGAGTTTTTGTTTTTTATCATTGGCAAAAACTGCCTGGAGAGGTGGAATTAAAACAGGCCCTGCTTGCTGGGGATTCCCTAGAAAAAGAGCTAAAGGGTTTGCGTAAAGAATTGGCAGAGATTTTGGGGAATTTTTTATTAGATAGACAGGATTTAGGGGAAAATCTTTATCAGCAGGTTAAGGAAATAAAATTTTACCTAAAGCAAAAGGAAATAATTGCTGGGAAATTAAGGTTTTTAAAAGATCGTTTGGAAAAATATGCTCAAAAAATAAAGCAGATTTACCAAAATTTTGGGTGGTCTGAGAGCGGTGATCTAGTTGTTGATTTGCGTCATTTAGAAGAAGAATTGCAAGCAGCTTTGGCAAGTCAAGCTACTGTTAAACAGGCTGAGGAGTTTTTAAAAGAAATAGACCAACAGCTGGAAGAATCCTCAGCCAAAAAAGCGGAGCTGTTTCAAGAAAAAGAACAATTACTTAAACGGATTGAGGAATTGCCGGGAACTGATTTAACAGAAAAAATAGAGATTTTGACAGCATGGCGGCAGGCAGCTCGACAGAAAGAGGCTTTAGTTTTAGATTTAGAAAAAGAGTATCCAGATTGGCGGGATCTGAAAAAGGAAATTGAGCAGGAGGCGGAGTCAGGTACTTGGTTATTAAGTGATTATGATTTGGCTGAACGGCAAGTGGCCTTGGAAAAGATAGGAGAACGAGAAATAGAATTAAAAGAGGAAAAAGCACGTTTAGAAACAGCAATCGAATTATTAATGGCTGAAGAAAGGGTAGCTGATTTAAGTGGCGGTTTGCAGTTATTACAAGCTGAACGTCAAAAGGTCTGTTGGCAGAGAGATCGTTTAGTTTTATTGCAGCAGATCATTAAAGAGGCTGATCAGCTTTATCGGGCAAAACATCAGCCTGATGTTCTGCAGCAGGCTAGTCGTTATTTAGAAAAAATAACAGCAGGGCGATATCAGCGATTATTTGTAGAAGAAGAAGCTCGAGGCTTGTTGGTTCAGCAAGCAGCTGGTGAGTTTTTAAAAGCCGATTTTCCTTTAAGTAGAGGGACTTTAGAGCAAATTTATTTGGCTTTACGTTTAGCTTTGGTTAAACATTTGGATAGTGAAAAAGAAACAGTGCCCCTTTTTTTAGATGAAGTTTTGGTTAATTGGGATGAATTAAGATTGGCAAAAGGTTTGGAGATTTTAAAAGATTTAGCTGAGGAAAGGCAAGTTTTTGTCTTGACGTGTCATCAGTGGTTAGTGAAAAAAATGGAAAAATATCCGGATGTTGAAATAATTAACTTAAAATACTAATGCTTTTCTCCCCTTTTTCTGTCCTAATTTGTTATAATTAAACTAGGGTAAAGGAAAAGGTGAGGGAAATGTTGGAAACCTTGCTGGAAAAAAGAAAAAAGGCGGCTAAAAAATACAGATGGTTGCGAAGAGGGAGAATATTTATGTTTTTTGCGATTATTTTTCTGTTATTATTCAGTAGCCCTCAGTTTGTTAATCCAGGAATGGTCGGTAGTTATGAAGTAGTGGAACAGGTGCCTGAAGAAACAGTAGCAGAACCTGTTGAACCACCATTGGAAATTGATGAAGATTTGAAAATTGCTTATTTGACCTTTGATGATGGACCGACAGTTTTTTTGGCAGACATTTTAGCTATTTTGGCTGAATATGAGGTAAAGGCTACTTTTTTTATGTTGGAACCGCAAATGTGGTCACATCAGGAGGTTTTAAAAGATTTAGCTGCTGCTGGACATGGTTTGGGTTTACACGGGGTTTCTCATAATTATAAACAGTTTTATGCTTCTCCGGAAAGTGCTAGGGAAGAAATGAATACTGCTCAGGCTACTTTAGAAACTATTACTGGGGTGAGGACAGTGCTAGTAAGAACTCCTTATGGGAGCAGTCCTTATTTGAAACCAGCTCATCGGGAAATTTTAGAAATGGAAGGTTTTAAAATTTGGGACTGGAATGTGGACAGCCGGGATTGGTTTTACCGTGATCAACGGATGGTAGAGGATACCTTACAGCAGTTGGCTGCTTTAGAGCAGAAAAATGAGGTGCCTGTTATTTTATTACATGAACGTTCAGAGACGGTTAAGTTCTTACCGCAAATTTTGGAATATTTATTAGCTCATGATTATTCTTTACAAGTACCTGATGAGGAAACTGTACCAGTTCAGTTTACACATTAATCTTTCTAGGGGGGCTTGTTCAGTTTAAAATGAATTGGTATAATCAGGATTAGTTAGCCTCTTATCGATAAAAGGCTAACTAATGTTTTTAAGGAGGCAGGGTTGGTGGCAGAAAAATATAATTTTCGGGAAATAGAAAAAAAGTGGCAGCAAAAATGGGCTGCTGAGAATTTATATCGCGTTAGGGAGGATAGTTCCCGTAAAAAATATTATTGTTTGGAAATGTTTCCTTATCCTTCGGGGAATTTGCATATGGGACATGTGCGTAATTATGCTATTGGTGATGTGGTGGCTCGTTTTAAAACTATGCAAGGTTATAATGTTTTACATCCTATGGGCTGGGATGCGTTTGGTTTACCAGCCGAAAATGCGGCTATTCAAAATCGAATTCCCCCGGCTAAATGGACTCGGGATAATATAAAGGCTATGCGGGAGCAGTTAAAAAGTATGGGTTTAAGTTATGATTGGTCTCGGGAAGTAACTACTTCTGCACCTGATTATTATCACTGGACACAATGGCTTTTTCTGCAATTCTATAAACATGGTTTGGCTTATAAAAAAGAGGCTTATGTAAATTGGTGTCCAGATTGTCATACAGTGTTGGCTAATGAACAGGTAGTAAATAATGCATGTGAACGCTGTGCCACTATAGTGGAAAAAAAGGCATTGGAACAGTGGTATTTAAAAATTACTGCTTATGCTCAGGAGCTTTTGGATAGTTTGACAGAGTTGCCTGGTTGGCCGGAAAAAGTAAAAATTATGCAGGAGAATTGGATTGGCCGCAGTGAAGGGGTCGAAATTTATTTTACCGCGGAAAAAACTGGGGAACAGATTCCGGTTTATACTACTCGTCATGATACTATTTTTGGGGTTACCTATTTAGTTTTGGCACCAGAACATCCTTTAGTGAAAAAGTTGATTAAGGGAACCTCTGCTGAACAGCCGGTTAGTCAGTTTATTAAACAAGTACAACAAATGAGTGAAATAGAACGAACCTCTGCGGAAACTGAAAAAAAAGGTGTTTTTACTGGGGCTTATGCTTTGAATCCCTTAAATGGGGAAAGAGTACCTATTTGGGTAACAAATTATGTTTTATATGAATATGGTACTGGTGCAGTAATGGGCGTACCTGCTCATGATGAACGTGATTTTATGTTTGCTCAAAAATATGATTTAGCAATTAAAACTGTAATTCAGCCTGTGGAGCAAACTATTGATTTTATGGGTGAGGCTTATACCCTAGACGGAATAATGATTAATTCTGGTGATTTTAGTGGCTTAAGTAGTGAAGTAGGGCGAAAAAAAATAGCTGAATATTTGGAGCAAAAAGGTTTAGGTAAAATTACGGTTAACTACCGTTTAAGGGATTGGTTAATTTCTCGGCAGCGTTATTGGGGAGCACCTATTCCGGTTATTTATTGTGAAAAATGTGGTATGGTACCAGTATCAGAAGAGGATTTGCCAGTTTTATTACCTGGTGAAGTGGAGTTTCAACCTTCTGGAGAATCCCCTTTACGTTATGTAGCGGAATTTCTTGAAACTACTTGTCCTCAATGTGGCGGCCAGGCACTGCGGGAAACTGATACTATGGATACATTTGTTTGTTCTTCTTGGTATTTTTTGCGTTTTACTGATCCGCAAAACCGGGAAAAACCTTTTTCCCGGGAAAAGGCCAATTATTGGATGAATGTTGATCAATATATTGGGGGAGTAGAACATGCCATCATGCATTTAATGTATGCCCGTTTTTTTACTAAGGCTTTGGCTGATTTTGGTTTATTAAAGGTGCGTGAACCTTTTCAAAATTTATTGACTCAGGGTATGGTCTTAAAAGATGGTCAAAAAATGTCTAAATCAAAAGGTAATGTGGTTAGTCCTGAGGAAATTATTGCTCGTTATGGTGCTGATACGGCACGTCTTTTCATTCTTTTTGCCGCCCCTCCGGAACGTGATTTGGAGTGGAGTGATCAAGGGGTAGAGGGTAGTTACCGTTTTTTAAATCGGGTTTGGCGTTTGGTAAAAAATTATTTGGCTGATTTGACAGCCGGAAAATTAAATGTTTCCCCGGAATTTTCCGAGGAAGATGAAGAATTATATCGTTTAATGCATGTGACTATTAAAAAGGTAAGTGCAGATCTTGAAGAACGTTTTAATTTTAATACTGCTATTAGTGCTTTAATGGAATTTGTTAATGGTCTATACCATTATCGTGAGGGGGTTAGACAAAATAAGGATTTACTGATTAAGGCCCTTGAAACTTTATTAATTCTTTTGGCTCCTTTTACACCACATTTATGTGAGGAATTATGGGAGGCCTTGGGAAAAGAAACTAGTATTCATTTGGAAGATTGGCCTGATTATCAGGAAGAGGCTTTACAAACTAAAAAAATAGAAATTGTTTTGCAGATTAATGGTAAGGTTAGAGATCATCTTTTGGTACCAGCGGAAATAAGTCGCGAAGAGTTGGAAAAATTGGCGATAAATAATCAGCGGGTACAAGAGCGGGCTGAACAGGCAGAAATTAAAAGATTAATTGTTGTACCTGGTAAATTAGTTAATGTGGTGATGGGGTGAAAGAAAGTGGAAATATGGAGTGAAGGTAAAACAGAAACCGTTTGGAAAACGGCACCAGATTTACTTTTATTAGTTTTTAAAGATACGGTTACCGGAATAGGTCAAACTATTGACCCGGGTGGAAATGAAGTTGTGGGACAAATAGAAGGTAAAGGTTTGGCTTCTTTAAAAATGTCTAGTTATTTTTTTAAAAAGTTGGCTGAGGCAGGTATCTCCACACATTATTTGGAAAGTGATTTGAAAAAAGGAACTATGTTAGTTAAACAGGCGGAAACTTTTGGGGCCGGATTGGAATTTATTTGTCGTTTACAGGCTATGGGTAGTTTTGTGCAGCGTTATGGAAAATATGTAGAAAGTGGTGAACCACTTGATTATTTAGTGGAAATAACCATAAAAGATGATCAGCAGGGTGACCCACTGATCAATGAGGCCAGTATTGTGCAGTTAAATTTAATGACAGAGACTGAATTAAGAAAAACAGTAGAATTAACTAAGCAGATTACCTATTTGATAAACAAAATTTTACAAACAAAAGGTCTTGATTTAATCGATATAAAGTTGGAATTTGGTAAAATTGCGGGGCAAATTGCCTTGATTGATGAAATTTCTGGTGATAATATGCGGGTAAGTAAAGAAGGTAAAATATTGACCCAAAAAGAATTAAGCAGCTTAATTTGTGGTTAATCCCTGACGTAAAAGTAAACAAAAATTTTCAATAGCCGCTTCCAAAGGAAGCGGTTTTTTAGTTTGAAATTCATATGTCAAGGCATCTAAAAATCCGCTAATAATTAGGGCTGTGGCCTCTACATCACAGGGACGAATTTTTTGTTCAGCTACAGCTTGTTCCAATATAGAGGCTAAAAGCTGAGTTAATTCCTTAAATTTGGCTTGAATTTTTTCTTGATTTAAAGCAGGATTAGTTCTTTCCCGCAGGAGAAGTAAGGGAGTTTCCGGTTCGGTTTGCAGTTCTTGTAAATGAAAATTGAGGATACCATTAATTTTTAAAAACCAGTCAATATGCCAATTTTTCATATTAAAATAGAAGTTATGCTGCTTTTTTAATTCGGTAATAAAGATTTCTTCTAAGAGGGCCTCTTTATGAGTAAAAAATTTGTAAAAGGTTTTTGTAGAAATTTGTGCTTTACGAGCAATTTGGCTGACAGTAGTACCATTAAATCCTTGTTGGGCCATCATTTTTTTAGCAATGTTCATAATCTTTTTTGCTGTGGGCATATGTTGAGCCTCCCCCTATTGTTTTAACCATAATTTCGGGGTACTTTAGGGATTTTCCTGCTTTTTAAAAATTAAAAGCAGGAAAATGCTGTTAAATGGCGAATAATGGTAAAATAGTATTTTTTGTAAGGGTGAGGGAAGTGGAAAAATTGCCTCGACAAGTTCAAATTATTATTTTGGTTTGTTTAGGTGTTTTTATTTTTTTTGGTGGTTTGAAGTATCAAGCTAGGAGATTTGATGATTTTGAATTAGAAATAACGGCTGAGGAGATTAAAGAGATCGAACCACGGGAAATTGTGGTTCATGTAGTGGGAGCGGTGGAGCGGCCTGGGGTTTATACTTTTGTGGAAGGTGCACGTGTGGCTGAAGTGATTGAAAAGGCTGGGCCTACAGCTGAAGCAGATTTAAGTAAGTTAAATTTAGCTTTACCTTTGTTGGATGGTAAACAAATTAGGGTGCCTTCACAAGAGGAAAGTGAATTTGTTGGGGTGCCAGCTGAGGAGCAATTGGGTAGTTTAAGTCAAGTTAGTGGTTTGATTAATATAAATACAGCTGGTGTAGGTGAATTAACCGAGTTGCCGCAAATTGGTCCGGTTATTGCCCAAAGAATAATTGCTTATCGCCAAGAACAGGGGCCTTTTCAAAAGCCTGAAGATTTAACACAAGTAGCCGGAATTGGTGAAAAAACTTTTCAAAAACTACAGTCGTTAATTACGGTGAACTAATGAAAAAGAGACCTTTATTAACAGGTAGTTTATTATTTGCGGCTGGTATCTATTTTTCGCGGGGTAATTATTGTTTAGTTTGGTTATTATTAATTTTAATTATGTTTGTTTTTTTATTAATTACGGTATTTTTACTTAAAAAGGAGCGGTATTTAAGTTATTTTTTACTACCACTTTTTTTCTGTGGGGGTGCTTTTTGGTTTAGTTTAAGTCAAGTGCCAGCCGCACACAGTAGTAAATTTGAAGGGATTGGGCTGGTGGGAGAAGGAGTATTGTTCACTTATCCGAGGATAAGTGAAACTAGTAGTAACTATTTTTTAAAAATAAAAAAAGTTTCCCGGGGTCCGAATTATTTGGTAGGTAAATGTGTTTTAGTTGTGGCTAAACCTACTACAGTAGTTTATTTTCCCGGTGATCAACTTAAATTTCAGGGGAAAATTGAACTTCCGGCTATAGCACGTAATCCGGGGAATTTTAATTATCGGGAATATTTGGCTAGGCAAGGGGTTTTTTGGCAGGTCAATAGTTTTCAGGGGCAAGTGGAATTAATTAAAAGTGGACAGGGAATTAAAAGTTGGGCTGGCCGAGGTAGAAAAAAAATTATTACTTATTTGGAACCACTTTTACCTCAGCGGGAAAAAGGTCTTTTATTGGGTCTGCTTTTTGGTGATACTCATTCTATGGAGGCAGCTGAATGGGAGGCTTATCAAAAGGCCGGTGTTGTTCATCTTTTTGCGGTATCCGGCTTACATGTCGGCTTAGTTTTAGGTTTTGTTTGGTTTTTGTTGTCTTTTTTTCAACTTTCTAGGGTTTGGCGTTTGTTTTGGGGCAGTTTAGTGTTAATTGCTTATGGTTTTTTGGTAGGTTGGGGTGCTTCTATTTTACGAGCCTCCTTAATGGCCTTTTTAGGCTTATTAGCTTTAATGGTTGAAAGGAAAAATGATTTTTATAATTCTTGGGGTGCTGCTGCTGGGTTGGTACTTTTGATTTGTCCGGGTGAACTTTTCCAGGTAGGTTTTCAACTTTCTTTTGTCACCACTGGGGGCATTTTTTATTTAACTCCTTGGCTGGTTAGAAAAGGGTGTCCATATTTTATCGGGGTACCTTTTGCCGCTTTTTTAGTTAGTAGTCCCCTTTTGGCCTATCATTTTAATCAGGTTTCTTTGATTTCTCCTTTAGTTAACATTTTGGCAGTAGCTATTTTCGGTTTAGCGGCTATGCTGGCTTTTGTAGGAGCCTTGGGGGTACTAATGGTGCCTTTTATAGCAGCACCTTTTTTTTTAGCTGCCGGTTTTTTGTTGTTTATTTTAAGTGAAATTGTAATTAAGGCAGCTAGTTTAAGTGGTGCTAGTATTAATTTGGCAGCCCCTTCGCTGGCAGCTTTAGGTTTATATTATTTATTTTTGGTTTTTTTGCCCTTTCTGGAATATTCCCGTTATTTATGGCGGGAGGTACCATTCCTAATGAAAGGGGTGATTGTTTCTATTATAATGGCTTTGCTGTTATTATTTGTTTGGCCTACAAAGGCTTATTTAGAAATAGTTTTTTTGGATGTGGGGCAGGGTGACAGTATTTTAATTAAAACTCCGCAGGGTAAAACAGCTTTATTAGATGGTGGAGGGAGGGTAGGTTCTACTTTTTCCGTAGGTAAAAAAATCGTTGAACCAGTACTTGCCCATTATGGGATCAATTATTTAAATGTGATGATGATGTCACATCATCATTGGGATCATAGTGAGGGTTTAATTGCTTTAATGCCTTCTTTTCGGGTGGGAAAGTTTTTGCAGCCACCGCAAGAGGAAAATAGTCAGGTAGAGGTCCAAATTGGTGAGTTATGTAGGAAAAAGCAGATACCGCGAAAAGAACTTACTGCAGGGGATAAGTTTAATTTGGGAAAAGAGCTTACTTGGGAAATATTGCATCCTACTTTTGAGAAACCATTTAGTGAGAATAATCGCTCTTTGGTGGTGAAGATAAAATATGGAAATTGCAGTTGGTTATTGACTGGTGATATTGAAAAAGAGGGCTTGGAAGATTTATTGGCTCGGGATGTGGATTTAAGTGCTGATATTCTTAAACTCCCACATCATGGTAGTTTGACATCTTTTTTACCGGCTTTTTATGAACAGGTAAACCCCGCAGGGGTAATTATTTCGGTAGGTAAAAATAATTTTAATCAACCTCATCCGCAAATACTAAATTATTTTCGGGAAAAAGGTATTCCAGTTTTTGTTACGCGGGAAAGGGGAGCAATTATTACTAAAAGTGATGGACGAAAAATCGTGCTCAGAACTTTTTTATGATATAATAAATGGGTATCTTGTTGATTTGGGGGCTGGGAAATGAGGAAATGGTGGTTTGTGTTGTTAAGTGTGATTTTTATTTGTTGTTTTTCGGGAAAATTAATTGGAGCACCAGTGGTTAACGGACGAGGTGCAATTTTAATAGATTTACAAAGTGGACAAGTTCTTTGGGGCAAAAATGAAAAGGAGGCTTATGCACCAGCAAGTATTACTAAAATATTGACGGCAATTATGGCTATTGAAAGTAATAAATTAGAAGAAGTAGTCACTATTAGTGAACAGCCTCCCCTTCTGGAAGGAACACGTGTTTATTTGGAGGAGGGGGAACAGGTCACTCTTTTGGATTTAGTTAAGGTGACAATGATTCACTCGGCCAATGATGCTGCTCTAGCCATTGCCGAACATTTAGCAGGCAGTGAGGCTAAATTTGCCGAGTTAATGAATCAAAAAGCACAGGAATTAGGTGCTTTAAATACTAATTTCGTAAATGCCCATGGTTTATCTGCCGAAGGACATTATACTACAGCTTATGATCAGGCTGTGATTACTCGTTATGCTTTACAAAATCCTTTGTTTCGTGAAATTGTACAGACAAAAGTACTTCCTTGGCAGGGGAAGGCTTGGCAGACAAATTTAATTAATAAAAATGAATTATTATGGTCTTATGAGGGGGCCATGGGTGTAAAAACAGGTTATACTTCAGAAGCTAAAAGTACGATTGTGGCCGCTGCTGAGCGAAATGGACAGTCTTTTTTGGCTGTAGTTTTGGGCAGTGTAGGTAAAGAAATGTGGACAGATGCTCAAGGTTTATTAGATTATGGTTTTCAAAATTTCCAAACTATGCAGTTAGTTGAGCCAGAGGAAATTGTGGCTACTTTAGATTTTACACCTCGAAAAAAATTAGAGGTAATTGCCGAAAAAGGTTGTTTGTTTTCTTTACCACAGGGTGGTAATCAAAAAGTAGAATCACAATTAGTTTTACTTCCTTTGGGAAAATCCGTGGCTCAAGGTGAAATCGTGGGTAAAATGATTTATCAAGTTAATGGGGAAACGGTGGGTACGGTTAATTTATTGGCCAAAGAAAGTGTACGGGCTTGGAATTTCAAGCAAATAGGTATTTCTGCTTTTGCCGCTTTATATTTAGTGCAAATTTTATGGCGCTTTACTCGTCAATGGCGTTTTAAAAGAAGTAGAAGATGGTTTGCTAGTTCTAGGCCGCGCAGATATCAACAGCATTTATAATGGGGGATAGATAATGCGGGAAATAGAGAAATTGTTGGAAAAGATTAAAGCAGGAGAAATTGCTCCACTTTATTTGCTGTATGGAAGTGAAGAATATTTACAGGAAAAAGTGATTCTTGAATTAAAAAAAGCACTGGTGCCGGCGGAAAGCAGTGCTTTTAATCTTAATGAATTGGCTGGGGATATTGGTATCAAGGAATTAGTGGATTTAGCTAATACACTGCCACTTTTTGCTCCCAAAAGATTAATTGTGGTTCGTGATAGTACACTACTACAGCGTAAAAAAGGTGAACAGGAAAATGCAGCTGAATTTAAATTATTAGAAGATTATTTGGCTAATCCTTTAGACTCTACTTGTTTAGTTTTTTGGCAAACTGGTAATGTAAGTAAACAGCGGAAACTTTACCGGCAGTTGGTAAAAAATAAACATTTATTGATAGAGTTTAAACCTTTACGCGGACAAAAATTAAATAAGTGGCTTTTAGAAACTGCTCAGAATATGGGTAAGACTTTGGAGCAGCAGGCAGCTAATTATTTAATTTTTAATCATGGGGAATGTTTGCGTGATTTAGTAAATGAATTGGAAAAATTGGTGCTTTATAGTGATCAGGCAAAAGTTATTGATTTGAAAATGACTCAAACTTTGGTTGCTCAATCTTTTGAAAGCAATATTTTTGATTTGGTAGATGCTTTGGGGGCGAAAAATAAAGTCATGGCTTTAAAGGAGTTAAGAAAACTACTACTCATGAAAGAATTACCTGTTAAAATTCTTTTTATGATCACCCGTCAAATTAGGTTAATTCTTTTGATTAAAGATTTCCTGCAGCAGGGTTGGGAAATGAAAGAAATTATTAATAAATTGGCTTTACATCCTTTTGTCGCTGGAAAAATAAGACGACAGGTGAGTAATTTTTCGTTCTCTGAATTGGAAAATAGTCTTATTTTACTGCGTGAATATGATTTAAAATTAAAAAGTGGTTATGATCCGGATTTAACTTTAGAAAATTTAATTATCCGTTTAGCCACATAAAAAAAAGGTAGATTCCTTTCTACCTTTTTTAACTGCTGATTTGTTTTAGTTTGCGGGATAAACGTGATTTTTTACGTGCAGCCGTATTTTTGTGAATAATGCCTTTGCTGGCCAATTTGTCTGTGATTTTAATTACATCCTGCAGTTTTTCTTGAGCCTGTTCTTTATTTTCTTCTTGGAGAGCTGTTTCAAAATGACGAATTGCGGTTCTCATTTTGGATTTATAGGCAGCATTCCGAGCATAGCGAATGCTTGATGTTTTAGCTCTTTTACGGGCAGATTTAAGATTAGCCATTAAGCCACCTCCTTAGTTATGAATTATGGCTTGAGTGTATCACTTGTAATCGGAAAAAGCAAGAAAAGTCGTAAGGGCTTTTAGAAGAAGCTTAAACCGTAAATAATTTGAATAAAATTTAAGAAAGAGGTCAAGCTAGTTAAGGAAAAGGGGGTGAAAATGTGCTGGGTACTATAGTTCGCTTTCTCGTTTCGGCAATTGTTTTATTGTTGGTTAGTTGGCTTATACCGGGGTTTACGGTGGCTGGTTTTACTGGTGCGATAATGGCGGCGATTGTAATTGCTCTTTTGGGTTGGGTTGTAGAAAAATTATTGGGGGAAAGGGTAACTCCTCAATCACGAGGTTTAGTTGGTTTTATAAGTGCAGCGGTTGTTATTTATTTGTCCCAATTTATTGTACCAGGTAGTATTAGTGTCAGTGTATTTGGTGCTTTATTAGCCTCATTGGTAATCGGCTTAATTGATTTATTTATACCTACAGAAATAAGATAATACTTGTATTATTCATGCTCCCTGTCACATATAAATTATTAAAAGAGGTGGGGGAGTATGTTTTTTAGGAAATGGTGGCAGGGATTGAGGCTTTATTATATTGATAAGGCTTTGTTTTTTTTTGTGGTGCTTTTTTTAATCTTTTTTTTATTGGTTTTTCCATTACGTACTACTGCTTTGGACTTAATTAGTAAATCATGGGGTGAACCTTTATTTTTATTAAGTGAAGGTTTAGCAGCTGTTTTTTCACCTTGGCTTGCCGGTAGCGGCTTTTATGGAATACAATGGGATAATTGGGGGGAACAAGTTATTGAGTTGTTAACTGGAGTAAACGTAAGTAATCCTTTTTCTTTATTATGTTGGGAATTGAATTTGATTGATCCCCGGGAAAAAATTGAGTTTTATGGTTTATATGAATTAGAGGGGGGAGAAGAAGATTTTTATTTACCCAGTCAAGAGAAAGAACTAGAGGATTGGTTTAAAATTCCGGAAGCTGAATTTCCACCTGTACAATTAGATGGTAAACCTATGATTTTGATTTATAATACTCATAATGCGGAATCATATCGACCTACTCAAGGAACTGATCGTTTAGAGGGGCAAAATGGGGGAATAGCTGCGGTAAGTCAAACTTTGGTGCAGACTTTGGAAAATAAACATCGTTTAAAAACTATTTATAGTGATGTAATTCATGATTATCCCAATTTTAATCAAGCCTATTTAAATTCACGTCAAACTGTGAAACAAATATTACAGGAAGATCCCCAAATACAAGTAGTTTTGGATATTCACCGGGATGCAGGTTATAAAAAAAGAAGTGATACTTTGGTAAAAATTCAAGGACGGGATTGTGCTAAAATTTTAATTATTGTGGGAGCAGCTCATCCTGAATGGAAGGAAAACTTTGCTTTTGCCCAAAAACTTGAAAAAAAAGCGGCTGAGCTATACCCAGGTTTGATTAAGGCTGTGCGTCTTCTTAAAAATAGAACCTATAATCAGAATTTACATTCACGTGCTTTATTATTAGAAATGGGTAGTGATTTAAATAAAGAAGCAGATGCCCTAGAAAGTGCTAAATTAATGGCTGATGTTTTAGCTGCGGTTTTGGGAAATTAGGCTATGGAAATTGTTAAATTTATGATAAAATATAATTATTTTAGGGGGGATTTATAATGGAAATTGCTGCACCACATGCGGCCGGAAAAGGTAAAAAACCGGATGCAGTTTTTTCAATTTTACAAAGGGCCAATCAAGCGGTACGGGAATTGGGTACGGAAAATGTAATTAATGCTTCTATTGGGGCTATTTATGATGAGGAAGAAAAATTCGCTTTTTTGCCGACGGTTAAGGAATATCTGCAACAATTACCTGCATCAGAAATGATGAGTTATGCTCCTATCGCGGGATTACCGGAATTTGAAGAGGCGGTTATTAAGGAAACTTTAGGGAAATTTCAACCAGAAAATACTTTTGTGCGGGCTTTGGCTACACCTGGAGGTACGGGTGCGGTGCGTCATGTAGTTTATAATTATACTCAGCAGGGTGAAAAGGTATTGGTTCCTGATTGGGCCTGGGGACCTTATTGGACAATTGCTGCCGAACATCAGCGTCAAGTAGAGGTTTATCAAATGTTTAATTCTCAAGGAGAATTAAACTTGGAATCTTTACAGGAAAAAATAGTACAATTATTAGAGGAGCAGGAACAGTTAGTTATTATTTTTAATACACCAGCTCATAATCCTACTGGTTATAGTATTACTAATTTAGAATGGGAAAAAATGCTGAGTTTTTTCCGGGAATATGTGTTAAACAAGCGGAAAAAAATTATTTTGCTATTGGATTTAGCTTATTTAGATTATGCGGGGACGAAAGAGGAAACACGTTCCTTTATGAGACTTTTTTCCGATTTGCCGGAAAGCATTTTAATTACTATGGCCTTTAGTATGTCTAAATCTTATTTAATTTATGGTTTGCGTTCCGGTGCTTTAATTGGTTTGAGTTCCTCCGAAAAAGTAATTGCCGAGTTTTATCGGGTTAATGTTTGCTCTAATCGCGGGGTTTGGTCTAATGGTACTCGTTGTGCTCAAAGGCTTTTGGCTGAAGTTGCAGCTAGTCCTACTTTAAGTAGGCGTGTTGAACAGGAAAGGGCTGATTATACAGGTTTACTACAAAAACGTGCTGGGCTTTTTCTTAAAGAAGCTAAAGAAGTAGATTTAGCACTTTTGCCTTATCAAAGTGGTTTTTTTATAACTATACCTACTAAGCAACCTGGAGAGATAGCGGAAAAGTTAAGGGAACAACATTTTTATACGGTCCCTTTAGCTAAGGGAATTAGGATTGCTATTTGTGGGGTACCTACGTATAAAATTCCGGGGATGGCCAGTCGTTTAAAAGAGGTTTTGGGTTAATTTGGTCGGAGTTTGAATTTTGGGTAGCTCCGGCTAAATTTTTGGATAAAAATAAATAAAATAGAATTAAAGGGGGTAAGTAATTGGCAGCGATGAGAATTGGTTTCCCGCGAGCTTTATTCTATTTTTTATATTACCCATTTTGGCATGTCTTTTTTACAGAATTAGGTTGTG
>DUTS01000032.1 GCA_012841935.1 Clostridia bacterium | reverse complement strand
ATACTTTGCTTATTTTTTACAACCTCGTATAATGTCCTGTAATCACACATTTTACCAGCAATATCAACGGCAATAATCATTTTTGTTTTAGAAGTTATGGCTTCAGCTAATTTTGTATAATCCATTTCAAAAGAATTCGGTGCATTGTCAACAAATACTATCTTAGCCCCGACATGCTTAATAATAGCGGCAGTAGCTGTATACGTATAAGTAGTTGTAATTACTTCATCACCTGGACCAATGTCCAATAATCTTAATACTAACTCCATAGCAGAAGTTGCCGAATTTAAACATACAGCCTTGTTAACGCCAATATATTTAGCAATTTGCCTTTCTAATTCCTTTGTTTTAGATCCAGTAGTAAGCCAACCGGATTTCAACACCCCTAATACTTTTTCAATTTCTAATGAAGATATATCAGGTGGTGAAAAAGGT
Source organism: Clostridia bacterium (assembly GCA_012841935.1). NCBI lineage: Bacteria > Bacillati > Bacillota > Clostridia > Clostridia bacterium. The sequence continues at coordinate 3,505 of DUTS01000032.1, read as the reverse complement.
ATTTTTCTTATATCCTTCATAATTAAAAACATCCTTTACCCCATATTTATACATCCAAAGCTGAACCTACCCAATAAGAGCGAAACAACACCACAAATACACCCAACATTAAGCCTAGGCAGGTAGCTACAGCTAAATTTAAGGATTTCTTGGGTGCGATAGGCACTGTTGGTTCATGTGCCGGTGAAACAATCATTAAAGCAGCCTCATTAATCTTCATGGCTTCACTAACTTGTGATTCCGTATATTTGTTGTTAAATACCTTATAATTTTCCCTGGTGGTATCGATTTGTGTTTGTAATTGTTCCATTCGAGTTTGCCTATCAGCTAATTTTACCTGGATACTTTTTATCCTTTTACTGATAGCGGCTATTTCGGTTTCAAGGGAATTTTTCTCCGTTATAAATTCGGCGTAAGTAGCCTTTTCGGTTTCTAAGCCATTACGTAAATTTATGTAAACAGGGTTAATTTCTTCACTATATAATTCTACCTCTTTAGTCTCACCATACAATTGAGCTAAACCAGGTTCCTCAAAAAGACTTTTCTTTAATTCTATTTTTTCCGGCACCTTAGATAATTGAGCATCCATTGTCTCAATTTTAGCTAAAGATTTATTAATATTTACATCCAAATTTACTTTTCTAGCCTGAAAAGTAGAAAGGAGATCTAAATTAGTCTGTAATTCAGCTTGCAATTCAGCTACCGTATCTGACTGTTGTAAAAACTGTTTCATTTCCTCAACACTAGAAGCTAATTTATGCTCTTCCTCATCAACTTGCTTTTCTAAAAAAGCCAAGGCATTTTGAGTTTTAGATTTATTCTTATCGGCAATAAATTGTATTAATTCTTCAGCAACTATATTCGCAATTTGTGCTGCCTTTTCTGGTGAATTATCCTTTACCCTTATTTCTAATAGTTCCGTATCTTTAATATTAGTAATTGTAATTTTATCGGCAAAGGCGGGAAGTGAAATTTCGCTTGGATCAAGATTCAAATATTCCATAATTTTAGTTAAAACAGCTGTGGATTTTGCTTGAGCAATATAAGACTGAATATTTATCCGAGGCATACCAGAAAAAGTATCAACTAAACTTTCCAATCCCTCTTTAGAAGTTTGCGGTACCTCTATTTGATTAGCCGCTAAAATAGTTTTTGCTTCATATGTAGGCTTAACAATCCAAAAACTAAAGATAATACTAATTATCATAGCTAGTAAGGTAAACATAATAATTAACCATTTACCCCTTAAAATTATTTCAATTAATTCCCTTAAACTAATTTCTTCCTCCATCTCTATCCCTCTCTTCTAGACATAACTTTACTTCCCTTCTGATTTTATCACAAAATCTTGAATTAGTCCGCAAATTTCTACAGCTTTTTCCTCAGGAACCTTACTCCCCCTCGGCAGTCCCCTTTTTTCACGGACTACAGCCTGCCAAACCTTAATTTCCTCACGTGCATCACCTTTGGCTTTTTTTAAGGCCTGGGTAAAAAACTCTTCAGCCTGATAATAGTCTGCGGCTAGACCGGCTGCAACCCCAGCATAAAAATTAGTAAATGCCGATTCAGTTAATTTTTCCTGCTGCCAATAAGGTAAACGCTTTGGCTTTACCGATTGCATTTGCTTTTCGGCACGCAAATAAACCTCTTGGGCTAACACTAAATAATCATGTTTTCCTGTTTTCAGAGCCAACTGTACATAATTTTCCAAAGCAAACTCATAACCGGTATGCTGTTTGGGCATCAAGGTAATTATTTTTTCAAAATAAGGGATAGCTGCCTCTCTTTGTTGTAATTGTACCAAAGCCGAAGCTTTAGTTAAATATGACTTATATTTATAGGGTTCAAGACTAATTACTTCATCTAAAATTACTAGTCCAGCTTCTATCTCCCCTTTAACTATTTTTAGCTGACCCAAATAAGCGGGGTAAAGGGGAGCTAAAGGAGCTAGTTTGCGAGCCCATGTTAAATCCCCCTCATATTTAATAATTTCCGCCCGGGAAAGCACCTTGTTTTTATTCAGCTCCTTAATCGCCCCCTGTGCTATCAAATGTGCCCCATAAAAACTACAGGCGGAAATTAATAGAATGAAGGCTAAAAATAGTGAAATGCCTTTGAAGAACTGTCTGCCTGGGCATTTTAATTTACCACCAAGTAAACCAATTAAAACAAAGAGATAGAGGGGCACTGCAGTTACAGTTAAATCAAAATCAAGTAGGGAATGAAAAAAAATAATGAAAATAGCTAAAAGAATAAGTTTTTCTTCAAGTGTGCCTATTTTTTTTCTCTGATGCCAAACTTGCTGACCAAGAAGAAATAAAAAAAGACTTAAAAACAAGCTGACACCAAGCAGACCGCTTTCCACCATAATCTGTAAAACCCCATTATGGACTTCAGTGCTGTCATATAAATGGCCCTGAATAGTTCGATATAAAGCCTCCCACCCACCGGCCCCACAACCAATTAGCCAATGCTTCTTAAACAAGAGAAAGGCATCTTCAAAAAAATAGAGGCGAGAAGCCACACTAGAAGTTCCCCAACTAATATTTTTTAATCTACTTAATTGTGTCAAAGTAGTCCCCTGTGTAAATAGAACAGTAATTAAAATTAAGGTGATTAAAATACCTAGAGGGAAAGATCTTTTTTCCTGCCACCAATCAAAAAGTAAAACCACACCCCCACCTAAAAGCAGCACTAAAATAGTTTTAATGCCGGGATGAGCCATTATAAAATTAGCTGAAAGTAATCCTAAACCATTAATTAAAATGAGATTATAGATAAGGGGCTTGTATTCCTTTGCTACCCAAATAATAAGTAAAAGCAGTGCCGGTAAATATACCAAAAGTGCACCCCGGGATAAAGCAGCATAAAAAGCTGTGGTGTGTAGAAATAAGAAAAAAAGCAATACTTGTTTAAAAACCCGCTGTTTACTTTTAATTAAAAGGCTAATGATTAAAGGAACCATAGCTGCCAAAACAGCGGCATATGTATTGGGATAATGAAATGTAGAACTAAAGCGTCCCCCAATAATTAAACCTGTAGTTTCTATAATTTGAGCCTGCGAAAAAATAACAGCAAGTGTACCTAAAGAAACAGCACTAATCATTACCAATAATATAGCTTGTTTATCCTTAACTAAACAATTTGTTAAGACAAGAGCCAAATAATAAAAGACATATTTTAAAAAACCTAAATAAGCAGCATGAGGAGAAGCGGCCTTTAAAAAACTAACAAAGTAAATTAGCGTAAGTAACAATAAGCCTACTTCTGGATAACTAAATTTATGCTTAGTTTGATAAATAAAAATCAAAGCCAATATAGCTAAAACTATAGCCAAGGGATAAAACTGTTTTTCATAGAAAAGACCCTGATTTAAAGGGGCTATAAACAAGAAGCACAAAAAAAGGTAATAGCCTCCCTTTTTTATTAACTCTTTCGCCATGTTCATCACCTATTTAAAATAAGCCCCCGATTTTTAACGGGGGCTTATAATTATGCTTCTATT
>DUTS01000031.1 GCA_012841935.1 Clostridia bacterium | reverse complement strand
TTGATTATAAATCTGGGCTAATTCCATCAAGTTTGACCCCGGAAAAATATTTAGTACAAGAAAAATTTAACAGTAAATATTTACCTACCGCAGTCTCCAATGTTTGGGTAGAATTACCGGTTTGTGCCGAAACTGGAAAACTTTTAACTAACAAATGCCCTCATTCTATTACCGGCATCTTTCTAAAAAGACCTACTCCTTGGACAGGCAGGATTGCACCAGAAGATGCCATCGAAGAAGCACCCAAAGAATTCTGTACCCTACACAGTGGTGCACCTATAGAAATCATCGAAGAAAAACCCGGTAATGAACCACCACCAGTAATTAAAACATCATTTAAATTAAAAGGCGAACTGCAGACATCAAATCAAGGACAAGCAAAAGCCATTTTACTTCAATGGGAACCACTAGATGATCATACTAATGTTTATTATCAAATTTATCGTTCTACAGAAGCCAATGTTCCTTTAACCTCCCAAAACCGAATTGCCGAAGTTAGCAATACTAACTCCTGGCAGGATAATAATCTACCTCAAGCCAACAGGTATTACTACCGTGTTATAGCCTGCAGTTCTGAAAATAATACTAAAACTTCTTCCAATGTAATAACCATTAACCTACCCCAAGTGGAAAAATTATCAACACCTTACCTCACAGCAGAGGCCCAATTAATAAATCACCTACCATGCATCAAACTGAGTTGGACTATTCCCACAACTAGTGACCCAATTATTTATCATCTTTTCCGTTCAAAAACACCAAATTTTGAAGCCAATTTTACCAACCAAATAGCCCTTAACGAAACTATTGTTGAAACAAGTTGGCTAGACACTAATGTAGAAAAAAATTCAACCTATTATTACCGCGTCCGCGGTACTAATATTTTAACTAATGAATCCAGCCCTCTTTCCAACCAAGTAAAGGTTAGTCTATAAACTTTACTTACCTCCTTAATTCTTCCGTATCCCTAACAGAATTATGATCCTTTACTCTAGGAACTGTTTCCTTACTTTTTTTCAACTGTTCATCCAAACTCATTTTCTCTGGAGCTAATTTCGGAATTTCTATAGGGCCCTTCTTTTTTATCACTTCTACTTTTTTCAAATAATCCCGTAAATGTGGATAGACGAATTCACTAAAAATATAAGCACTAACTCCCCCGGCAATAGCGGCAGATGCGTAATATAAATGTACTATAAACACCTCGGACATTAAATCACCCCCCCAATTCAGACTATTCGTTAAAATTATAGTAACTCATCATCTAACCTATGTCAAACTTAGGTTATTTTTTTGCCAATTCTACAATTGTTACCCCTTGTCCCCCTTCATAATAATTACCTAATCTAAAAGAAGCGACTAAATGATGATTTTGTAGAAAGCGTGTTATCGCACTTCGTAACGTTCCCGTACCTTTACCGTGAATAATCCGTACCTTGGGTAAACCAGCTAAATAAGCATCATCTAGATATTTCTCAACTTCCAACAAAGCCTCATCAACCGGAAAACCCCGTAAATGAATTTCACTGTTAATATTTTTAGCCTTTGAGGAAACTATTTTACCAATACCCGTAGTTCTACCATTTGCCTTTACAGTTTCCTCCTCAAGTGTACTTAAATCCCTTAAATCAACCAAAAGACGCATTATTCCAGCTTGAACAAGTACTTGTCCCTTTTCATTAGGTTCTTCTAAAACATAACCTTGTTGTTTAAACCTATTTAAAAAAACCGACATCCCTACTTTAATTTCTTCGATTTTTAAACTCTTACCACTTTTTTTCCTAAAAACTTCTTCTGCCAAAATGGCTTCTTTTTCTCTTAATTCATTTTTAATCTTTTCCATTTCCCCAAGGGCTTGCCTATCCATTTTTTTACGAGCCTCTTTAAATTCCTTTAACCAAGCTTCACTTTCCTGACGAGCCTGCTTGGTTATTTCCCAAGCCTCTTTTTGAGCCTGCCGTCTAATTTCTTGCTTTTGTTTTTCTAATTCTGCAGCTCGCTGTTTTAACTTTGCCAATTCTTCTGCCACTTCTTTTTTATATTCAACTACTAAAGCATGTTCTTTTTCCGCCAACAATTGTTCCCGTTCCAAATTAGCAATTAAATCTGCCGTACGTACTGCTTCTTGTGAAAGAAAAGCCCGAGCCCTATCTACCAATTTCGATGGCAAACCTAATTTTTCGGAAATTACCAAAGCATTACTTTTTCCCGGGATACCAATTAACAAACGATAAGTAGGCCGTAAGGTTTCAACATCAAATTCCACACTGGCATTTTCCACGCGGGAATGATGATAAGCAAAAGATTTTAATTCACTATAATGGGTGGTAGCAATAGTTTTGGCACCTGATTGAATAAAATATTCCAAGATGGCTTTAGCCAAGGCCGCTCCCTCGGTAGGATCTGTTCCCGCACCTAATTCATCAAGTAGCACAAGACTATTTTCATCTACCTGTTTTAAAATACGAATAATATTTTTTAAATGTGCCGAAAAAGTACTTAAGGACTGTTGCAAACTTTGCTC
>DUTS01000030.1 GCA_012841935.1 Clostridia bacterium | reverse complement strand
CCTGCAATTACTGATGGATTTTATTATGATTTTGATACTGAACATACTTTTACGCCGGAGGATTTAGAAAAGATTGAAGCCGAAATGCAAAAAATTATTAAGGAAGATTTACCTTTGGTGAGAAAGGAATTGGCACGTAAAGAGGCGGTACGCTTTTTTAAAGAAAAGGGAGAAGATTATAAAGTAGAGTTGATTGAGGATTTGCCGGAGGGTACGTCCATTTCTTTATATGAACAAGGGGAATTTGTAGATTTGTGTGCTGGACCACATTTGCCGAGTACTGGGAAAGTAAGGGCCATAAAATTAATGAATCTAGCTGGTGCTTATTGGCGTGGTCAAGTAGAAAATAAGATGCTGCAGCGTATTTATGGTACTTCTTTTCCTAAAAAAACAGCCTTGGATGAATACCTTTTCCGTTTGGCTGAGGCTAAGAAAAGAGATCACCGTAAATTGGGTCAAGAATTACGGTTATTTACTGTAATGGAGGAAGGTGCTGGTTTCCCTTTTTTCTTTCCTAAGGGAATGGTAATTAGAAATGAATTGGAACAATATTGGCGGGAAATACATCGAGAATGGGGATATCAAGAAATTAAGACTCCCCTACTTTTAAACCGAGGGCTTTGGGAACGTTCTGGTCATTGGAGTCATTATCGGGAAAATATGTATACTACTGTTATTGATGAGGAAGATTATGCGATTAAGCCCATGAATTGTCCGGGAGCCATGCTGGTTTATAATTCTACACTGCATAGTTATCGTGATTTGCCCTTAAGACTTGCTGAACTAGGTTTGGTACACCGTCATGAACTTTCCGGTGTCTTACATGGGCTGCTTAGGGCACGTAGTTTTACTCAAGATGATGCCCATATCTTTATGCTTCCTGAACAAATGACCGCGGAAATTAAAAAGGTAATTACTTTAGTTGATACTGTTTATAAACGCTTTGGCTTTGAATATCATGTGGAGCTCTCTACTAAACCAGAAAAAGCAATGGGCTCTGAAGCTGATTGGGAAAAAGCAACTCAAGGGTTGGAGCAGGCCCTGCAAGAAAAAGAAATGGTTTATAAAATTAATCCAGGTGATGGGGCCTTTTATGGTCCTAAAATTGATTTTCACTTACGCGATTCTTTGGGACGTACCTGGCAGTGTGGTACTATTCAACTAGATTTTCAGATGCCGGAAAAGTTTGATCTCACCTATGTTGGTGAAGATGGTGAAAGACACCGTCCGGTAATGGTTCATCGGGTAATTTTTGGCAGTTTAGAACGTTTTATCGGGATTTTAACTGAACATTATGCTGGTGCTTTTCCTACTTGGCTAGCACCTGTACAGGTTAAAATTTTACCGATTACTGAACGACAGCACCAGTATGCTCAAAAAATTGCTGGACAGTTTTTTCTCAAGGGTGTACGTGTAGAAGTAGATGATCGCAGCGAAAAAATTGGTTATAAAATTAGGGAAGCTCAATTGGAAAAGGTGCCTTATATGTTAATTGTTGGGGATCGTGAAATGGAAGAGGGCACAGTGGCTTTACGTACTAGAAAAGATGGTGATCAAGGTAAAGTGAATTTGGCTGATTTTGAGTCAAGATTATTAACTGAAATTAAAGATAAAATATAGTAGCATAAAGTAAATTTTTGCGGCTGCTGACCTTTTGAAAAAATATTTCTCTGTACTTTTTATTTGTAGCCAATTTTCATAATATGTGCTATAATACAGACAATGGGAGGTGTGAATAGATGGAAGAACAAAAGGGGTTTTGGGCTAGACAGAGTTCTCGTTTTCATAAATGGCAGGAAAATCGCAAACAATTATGGGAGGAAACAGTAAGGGAGCAGGCGGTAAGATTAACTGGTAAAGCCCGATTAGAGACTAAGGATAAATCACAAACTACTTTAAAAGATTTTTTTTCGGTTCCGAAAAAAATAATTGGAAATGTCAGCAGACCTAAACGAAAATGGTTTTCTTTTGATGATTCGCGAAAGAGTAATTTACTGCGCAGTTTGGATAAGCAAATTCGTCAGGCTACTCGTGGTGAAACCTATTTAAATTTAAGTAATGATGAATATGAAGATGCGGCTATTTTGGTACGCGAGGAAATGGCTATTGAGGATACTTTTGAGCGTAATTGGGAAACTCTTATGAAATATTATTCTCCGGCGGAAGCGGTGCATCTAAAGGAAACATTTATCGCTCGGGCTAGGGAATATGATGAAGTACGGAGAATGGGACTTGATGTTCGTCCTGGGAAAATAGCTCATCTTAGAGAAGCGGAAGTTCGTTTTGGTTATGTTTGTCCCCAGAGTTTAAATTATTTAAAAGAATTGGAAATTGAAATTAGGGCCAAACAAAAGGTAAGGGGTATGGATAGAAGAATTGCCGAAGGGGCTAAATTAGAAATTAAGGAAGATAAGGCAGTAGAGGCTCCTCAAAAGCCAAATTTTTATAGAATTAAAGTTCCCGCGTTTGCCCAAAGGAGTTTGCAGGATTATATTGGTACTTCAGCAACTCCAAAAGTTAGTGAGCGGACGGAAATTCCGCATGGGGAAAGAGGAATTTGACATTAATAAAATTACTTGCTATAATGGCAAGGTAAAAAAGAACAAGTAGAGGCCGTCCGCTTCTCACCTTATGGCCGGTTGCCAATAAGGTTCAAACAAGCTAAAAATTTTCTTGGCGGATGGTTTCATCTGCCTTTTTTATTTGTAAAAAAATTTGGAGGTGTGCAGTCATAAGTAAAGAATTGCGTGTCAATGAAAAAATTAGGTGTAGGGAGGTTAGGTTAGTTAGTGAGGACGGGGAGCAGTTGGGGATTATGCCCCCACGGGAGGCTATGGAAATAGCCCGGGGTAGGGGATTGGATTTAGTTGAGGTTGCCCCTCATTCCAAGCCACCTGTCTGCAAAATAATGGACATTGGGAAGTATAAATATGAGCAAAGTAAACGGGAACGGGAGGCAAGGAAAAAGCAGCGGGTTATTAATGTTAAGGAAATAAAACTGCGTCCTAATATTGAAAAACATGATTTTTTAGTTAAGACTCGTCATACTATACGTTTTTTAAAGGGTGGGGACAAAGTTAAGGTAACCATTATGTTTAGAGGACGAGAAGTTTCTCATCCTGAATTGGGACGTGAGTTATTGGAAAAAGTTGTAGATGTAGTGGGAGATTATGCTGTTGTGGAAAAACATCCTAAATTGGAAGGTCGTAATATGACCATGTTTTTATCTCCTAAATATGATTAAAGGGGGCGGAATTAGTATGCCAAAAATGAAATCACACCGCGGAGCGGCTAAACGTTTTAAAGTTACAGCTAAAGGTAAAGTGAAAAGGCGTCATGCTTATAAAAGTCATATTTTAACTAAGAAAACTGCTAAAAGAAAGCGTAATCTTAGAAAAACAACGATAATGAGTAAAGCTGATGCTCAACGAATAAAAAAATTGATTCCATATAGTTAAAAGGGGGTTAGTGTTATGGCACGTATAAAAGGAGGACCTGTGGCTCAACAAAGGCACAAAAAAATACTTAAATTAGCCAAAGGGTACCGTGGGGCTAAATCTAAATTATATCGTCCGGCAAATGAACAAGTAATGAAATCTTTAAAATATGCTTATGCCCATCGCAAACAGCGTAAAAGAAATTTTCGGAAATTATGGATTACCCGCATTAATGCAGCTACACGTTCAGAAGGGTTATCCTACAGCCGTTTTATTAATGGACTTAAAAAAGCAGGTGTAGAAATAAATCGTAAAGTTTTAGCTGATTTGGCAGTTAATGATAGTCAGGCTTTTCATCAATTAGTGGAAGTAGCCAAAAAAAATGGTTAAGGTTTTAGGGAACGAAATTATATGAAACTAATTACTTCTCGGCAAAATGCTCATTTTAAAGCAAGATGTAAATTACAACAAAAAAAACAGCGTCAACTAAGTGGGCTGTTTTTAGTTGAAGGAATAAGAATGGTAGAGGAAGCCCTACAAAGTGGTACTTTAGTGGAAATTTTTTTTAGTGATGTTTTGTTTAAAACATCCAGGGGACAAAGGCTTTTTCAGTTAATAGAGAAAAGTTCAATTCAGGGTTATCAATTAGATACCAGGCTTTTAAAGCTTTTGTCAACAGCTGAATCACCCCAGGGTATAGTTGGGGTAGTACGGCAAGAAAGCTTGTTTTTAAAGGAATTAAAAATTAACAGTGGTTTAATTGTGGTGCTTGACGGTTTACAAGATCCTGGAAACTTGGGAACAATTTGGCGTACTGCTTGGGCAGTGGGAGTTGATGCACTCTTTTGTTTGCCGGGAACGGTAGATCCCTATAATTCCAAAGTCATTCGTGCTTCAATGGGAGCAGTTTTTCAAGTGCCATTACTGTACATTGAATGGCCTGAGCTCCATGATTGGCTGCGAAAAACAAATTTTCAATTGATTGCCGCTGATGTAAAGGCATGTCAAAATTATACTCAATTTGGTTATGCTAAAAAGGTAGCTGTCTTGATTGGTAATGAGGGACAAGGTTTTTTAAGTATAGCTTTGAATGAGGTAGATGAACAGGTTAAAATTCCGCTGCAAAGTGGTGTGGAATCACTTAATGCCGCTGTAGCCAGTGGTGTTTTACTTTATGAGATTTTAAGACAAAGAAATTAAGTTAAAAAATGTTGCACGGGAACCGTGGAGTGCTTGGACAAGGAAATAAGGTACCGCGGAAGATGAGCTTTCGTCCCTTATTTTAGGACGAAGGCTTTCATTATTTAAAGGGGGTTTGGCAAATGCAACAGCAATTAAAGCTTTTGCGGGAAAAAGCTGCTGCTGAATTTGAAAAATGTTTGAGCCTTGAAGAATTAAATGAATTAAGGGTAAAATATTTGGGCAAAAAAGGTGCCTTGACTCAAATTCTGCGAAAAATGGGAGAATTATCGGCCGAGGAGCGTCCCTTGCTCGGGCGTTTGGCCAACCAAATTAGAGATGAATTGGAAAAGCAAATAGCTATTTCCCGGGAAAAGTTTAAAAAAGAGGAAATGGCGGCAGCTCTGCTGCGAGAAAGTATTGATTTGACATTACCTGGTCTAGGGCCGGAATTAGGTAGGGAACATCCTTTAAATATTGTTTTAGAGGAAATTGAAGAGATTTTTTTAGGAATGGGCTTTACAATTGCTGAGGGTCCGGAGATTGAACTTGATTATTATAATTTTGAAGCTTTAAATATACCCAAAGATCATCCGGCACGAGAAATGCAGGATTCCTTTTATATTTCACCAGAGGTGCTTTTGCGTACCCATACTTCTCCTGTTCAGGTGCGGACTATGGAAAAAGCTGCTCCCCAACTTCCAGTAAAAATTATTGTACCTGGTAAAGTATATCGGCGTGATGATGATGCTACTCATTCTCCTATGTTTCATCAGGTTGAAGGATTACTTATTGATAAAAAGGTTCGTTTAAGTGATTTGAAAGGGGTCTTGTTAGAATTTGCCCGGCGAATGTTTGGACCAGAGCAAAAAATACGTTTGCGTCCTAGTTTTTTTCCTTTTACAGAACCGAGTGCCGAAGTTGATATTTCTTGTGTAATGTGTGCTGGTGCTGGCTGTCGAACCTGTGGACAAACTGGTTGGATTGAAGTTTTGGGTTCTGGTATGGTTCATCCGCGTGTTTTGGAAATGGGTGGTTATCAACCTGAAGAAGTAAGCGGTTTTGCATTTGGGATGGGTGTGGAAAGAATAGCTATGCTTAAATACGGGATTAAGGATTTAAGGGCTTTTTTCGATAATGATCTTCGTTTTTTAGAACAGTTTTAGGGGGTTTGTCAAATGTTGGTTTCTTGGAAATGGCTAAAAGAATTAGTCGAAATAAAAGAAACACCGGAAGAGATAGCTGAACTATTAACTAGGTCGGGTATTGAAGTGGAAGGAATTATTAAAAACAAAATTGGTCAAACCAATTTGGTGGTGGGTTATGTTCGGGAAATAGTTAAACATCCGCAAGCAGATAAATTATTAATTTGTCGGGTTGTAGTGGGTGAAGAAGAAAAAACCATAGTCACTGGAGCTGACAATGTAAAGGAAGGACATCAAGTAGTGGTTGCTTTACCGGGTGCACTTTTGGCCAATGGTATGTTAATTAAAGAGGCAAGCCTGAGGGGTGTTAATTCCGAAGGAATGCTTTGTTCGGCTGCAGAACTAGGCTTAGAGGTGGTCAAATTACCTGAGGAGGCTCGTCAAGGTCTCTATATTTTACCTGAGATGGTTGAAATCGGAGCTGATGTAGTTGAACTATTAGAATTGGATGATCAGGTATTGGAATTAGAATTAACACCAGATCGGGCTGATTGCTTGGGGATGATTAATCTTGCCCGGGAAATAGCGGCTTTAACTGGGGGGGAATTAAAACTACCTTATGTTAAACGGTCTATTCCCGGGGGGGAAGCCGCTAAATTAATTAATGTGGAGATCGAGAATCCGGATTTATGTTTCCGTTATGTGGCCCGTTTAATTAAAGATGTACAGATTGGACCTTCTCCTTTATGGCTGCAGCATAGATTATTGTCTGTGGGTATTAGACCAATTAATAATGTTGTTGATGTTACTAATTATGTAATGTTGGAAAGGGGACAACCTTTACATGCTTTTGATTATGAATTTTTGACAGGTAAAAAAATTATTGTTCGTCAGGCCCGGGAAAATGAGAAATTGGTTACTTTAGATGGGCAAACTAGAAAATTGGATCCGGAAATGTTGGTGATTGCTGATACCCAAAAGCCGGTTGCCTTGGCCGGGGTTATGGGGGGTTTGGAATCTGAGGTAACTTCCCAAACGAAAATGGTTTTATTGGAATCAGCTTGCTTTTCCGGTACAAGTGTACGTCGAACTTCACGTAAATTGGGACTTCTTTCAGAAGCAGCTCTGCGATTTGAAAAGGGAGTTGATGTTCAACAAGCCCATTTAGCGGCTGATCGAGCCCTAGAATTATTAGAGGAAATTGGTGCTGGTGTTTTGGTTGAGGGGTGTGTTGATAATTTTCCGGTAGAGAAAAAAAGAGCGGTGATTAAATTACGTTACGAAAAAGTCAATCAGGTTTTGGGTACAGCTCTGTCTGTTCAAGAAATGGAAAAACATTTAAAAGCTTTAAGGATTAAAGTAGTGGAGAAAAATGATGAGAGTGGTTTTTATTTACCTCCTTCCGAGCGATTGGATTTAAATGAAGAAATAGATTTAATTGAGGAGATTGCTCGTTTATATGGTTATGAACAAATTCCACATACATTACCTGAGGGAGTTACTACCCAAGGTTTTAGAACTAAGGAGCAAAATTTTAGGCGAAAAATTAGGAAGATAATGGTTGCTCAAGGTTTGTATGAAGTAATTAATTATAGTTTTATAAATTCGCGGCATCTGGATGCTTTGGGGATTCCGGAAAAACATGTATATCGAGATGTGGTAAAAATTCAAAATCCTCTTTCTGAAGAACAGGCGATTATGCGAACTACTCTTTTGCCAGGTCTTTTGGAAAACATACGTAAAAACATTTATCAACAGCATAAAAACTTAAAGTTATTTGAATTAGGTAAAGTGTATTGGGCTGCTGGTTTTCCGCAAAAGCGAAATCTACCACTCGAAAAATGGCTGTTAAGTGCGGTTTGTACCGGGGAGCGGGAAAAATCCTGGTCATGGGAAGCTCAAACTTACGATTTCTATTATTTAAAAGGTGTTTTAGAAAATTTGCTAACAGGTTTGGGGTGTCAGGATTGGGTTTGGGAAAAAGCCGTGGAGGTAACGGGATTTCATCCAGGTCGTACGGTTTATTTAAAATTAGGGGGAGAGACCCTAGGTGTTTTAGGTGAATTGCATCCTTTCCTTTTGGAGAAATATGAAATAGAACAGCGAGTGTGTCTGTTTAATCTCGATGTAAAAAATTTATTTGTGCAAACAAGTGAGGTTAAGAATGAATTACGTCCACTATCCAAATATCCACCTGTAACTAGAGATTTGGCTCTTGTTGTTCCTGAAAGTGTTCCTGCAGGTGAAATTTACGAAGTAATTAAAAAAGAAGGTGGTGAATGGCTACTTGAGGTAAAACTTTTTGATCTGTACCGCGGTCAACAAATTGCTTCTGGTCAAAAAAGCTTAGCCTTTTCTTTAACTTGGCAGGCACCACATAAAACATTTACTGATGCCGAAATTAACATTTTGAGTGCTCGAATTGCCACGACCTTGAAAGCAAAATTTGAGGCACAATTGCGGCATTAAAAAGCCAAAGGATAAAAATCTATTCGATTTTTGCAGGAATTTTTGTTTTATTCACGAAAGAAGAAAAAGGGATTTGATTCTATTTTTTTGAGAGAGTGAGGGGTTCCCTAAGATGAAGGAAAAAAATCGTTTAAAAGTAATGATTTACGGTGAGGAATATACGATTAAAGGTAGTGCTGATCCTACTCATATTAAAAAGGTAGCTAATTTTGTCGATCAAAAAATGGAACAAATTTCACATACAAATTCCTTTCTTTCTATAAAACAAATTGCTGTTTTGGTAGCCCTAAATTTAGCAGATGAATTACTGTGTTTGCGTGAAGATTATGATGAACTAATTAAAATATTAGATGGGATGCATAAGCGGAAAAAAAGTTGATAGACTATAGATAAAATGAAGGAGGTACTTGAAAATGCTTTTACGAGATTTTTATCAAAAATGTATAGATTTAGGTAAGGAAAATGATCCACGCGGCCCACAAAAGGTTGAAAGAGTATTGGCTCTGGCGAAAAAAGAATATGAGGCTTTAAAAGATGAGGTTAAGCAATATTATGATACTGAAAAATTAACGAATCCATATGCAGATACCCGTATTTTACATGGGGATCCGGAAACGAAAATTCAACGTATTTTTGTGGGTATTGATATGGAAACATCAGAAATTTTATTAGCTGATCGATTGCGAGAAAAGGGAGAAAAAATTGATTTAGTTTTATCTCATCATCCGGAAGGAAGAGCCTTGGCTTTTTTAAATCAGGTAATGCCCTTACAAGAAGATTTGCTTGCGGATTTGGGGGTACCAATTAATGTGGCCGAAGGTATTTTGGCTTCCCGCATCAGTGAAGTTGAACGGGGTTTAATGCCTTTAAATCATAATCGTCCCGTAGATGCAGCTAAATTATTAGGATTTCCCTTAATGTGTGTACATACTCCGGCTGATAATATGGTAACAACCCATTTAACAAATTTATTTGCTGAAAAAGAACCAGAAACTTTACAAGACATTATTGATTTATTACTTGAGTTCCCCGAATATCAGGCCTCCATGAAATTAAATATTGGACCTAAGATTCTTTTGGGCAAAAAAAATAAGCGCGCTGGTAAAATCTTTGTTGATATGACTGGGGGTACTGGAGGCTCTAAAGATGCCTTTGAGAAATTGGCTATTGCTGGTGTGGGAACTATAGTTGGCATGCATATCGGGGAAAAACATCGTCAAGAGGCAGAAAAAAATCATATTAATGTGATTATTGCTGGTCATATGGCTAGTGATTCTTTAGGGATGAATCTTCTTTTAGATCATTTTATCCAACAGGGTTTGGAACTCTTGCCTTGTTCAGGTTTCATCAGAGTAGCTAGATAAAAAAGGAACCTAAATGTGAGCGGTAATTCAGCATAGCCAAGATTTTGGCTATGCTGTTTAATTTCTTACGAATTATTTTTTGTGGTATGATATAAATAGGAATTTAGGTTTTTGATGGGGGGAAAAGTTTTGGAAGAAAAGGTTCTACAAAAATTAGAATATGATCAAGTAATAAACATACTGGCGGAAAAATGTACTTCGCGATTAGGTAAAGAATTAGCTTTAGGGTTAAAGCCAATTACCGTACGAGCTGAGATAGAAATAAGGCAAAGGGAAACAAGTGTAGCTAAAGAAATTTTGCGACTATATCCTGAATTTTCCTTGGGAGGGCTGCGGGATTTACGCAGCTGTTTAAATAAAGCCAAAAAAGGCGGAGTTTTGGAACCAAACGAGTTTTTGAAAATTACTGCTACCTTATCCGTTTTGCGTCAGGTGAAGCGGTTTTTTAGTGAAAAAAATTATCCGCTTTTAGAAAAGTATGTTGCTGATTTGCCGCTCTTAGCTGTTTTGGAAAAACAAATTAAGAAGCAGATAACCAAAGAGGGGTTGGTTAGTGATCGTGCTACGCAAGAATTGTTTCGGCTGCGCTGTCGCTTAAAAAATTTAAAAGGGAAAGTTAGAGAAAAACTAGATAGCCTAATTCATTCACCCCAAATGGTTAAATTTTTACAAGAACCTTTAATTACTATTCGTAATCAGCGTTTTGTTTTACCGGTTAAACAGGAATACCGCAGTGAGGTAGCAGGAATAGTGCATGATCAATCAGCTAGTGGAGCTACACTATTTATTGAGCCTTTGGCAGTAGTGGAATTAAATAATGAGTTGGATTTATGTGAAGTGCAAGAAAGAGCCGAAGTGACTCGTATTTTAAGATCTTTAAGTGAATTAGTAACAAAGGATGAACAAGATTTACGTCGGATTTTATATTCTTTGGCTAAATTAGATTTAATTTTAGCTAAAGCCAAATTAAGTACTCTTTGGGATTGTGGGGAACCCTGTTTTAATGAAAGAGGTTATCTCAAAATTGTTCAAGGAAGACATCCTCTTTTGTCAGGAAAGGTAGTACCCATTACAATTGAATTAGGGGCTGTGTTTGATGCTTTAATTATTACTGGACCCAATACTGGAGGGAAAACAGTGACCTTAAAAACTGTGGGCTTGTTTGTTTTGATGGCTCAAACAGGTTTACATTTACCAGCTGAAACTGGAACTGAATTGGCCGTTTTTAAAAATGTTTATGCAGATATTGGTG
>DUTS01000029.1 GCA_012841935.1 Clostridia bacterium | reverse complement strand
CAAATTCGCGAACAGTTTGCAAGCAATTTTCCAAGCTATCAGGTGTATGTGCATAATCCACGATAACCGTATACTGATCACCTTTACCTACTTTTTCAAAACGACCGGGAATACCTTTGATTTTTTGCAGAGTATTAATAATTTGTTTAATCGGGATACCTTCTACCAAACCTACGGCAATTGCCGCCAAACTATTATAAACATTAAACAAGCCCATTAATTGCAATTTTACCGGAATTTGCTGATCTGTATACCGAAGAATAAACTCTACCCCTGTTGAAGTAACCTTTACTTCCTTAGCTTGTACATCAGCTCCCTCCTGTAAACCATAAGTAATAAAGGGTACCCTAGTTAAATCAGCTAAATATTGACTATAAGGATCATCTTGATTTAGAATGGCAAATTTTCTTCTTTTTTTTGCTGCTCGAAATCCTAAATTACTAAACAATTTACCTTTAGCCACTAAATAGTTTTCCATATTTTCATGAAAATCAAGATGTTCCGGGGAAAGATTGGTAAAAACAGCTAAATCAAATTCCGTTTTTCTTACCCTTTCCAATTCCAAAGCATGAGAACTTACCTCCAAGACTCCATAGGCAGCCTGTTGAGCTAAAAAGAATTGCAGCAATCTTTGTAAATCAGGAGCCTCAGGTGTAGTATGTCTAACTGGTAATGTCTGATTACCGATACGATTATGGATGGTACCTACCAAACCTGTCAAATGACCGGCATCCTCTAAAATAGCTGTAATCAAATTAGTAGTCGTTGTTTTCCCATTAGTTCCCGTAACACCGATTACATTTAAATAATGACTAGGTTGACCATAAAAGGCACTACTTATATCGGCTAAAGCCTTGCGGCTATCGGGAACCTCTATCCAGGCATAATTTGGGGACCTAAATTCACTTTTTTCAATAATTGTCGCCACCGCCTTTTTTTGAAATGCTTCTTTAATAAATTGATGTCCATCTATTTTAAACCCGGGAACAGCCACAAAAAGTGCGTTAGGCTTAATTTCCCGTGTATCATAAGCCAAATTTGTTATTTCTATATCTAAATTAGAACTAGAGGCCACTACCTCGGTATGTTTAATTAATTCTTGCAGGTTCAAAGGTTCTCCCTCCCTATTGCCGCCTATGGACCAATTGGGGATAAAACACCACTTGCTTCTTTTTCCAAATAAAGCTTAATAGTACTACCCAATGGTACTTGAAGCCCGGGTTCTGGTTCTTGTCTGCAGACTAAACCACTACCTTGTATTTCAAAATTCAGCTGTAGTAATTTAACCTCTTCCCTTACTTCCACAATATTTTTCCCGGTAAAATCTGGAACAACCACTGTTTCCGGTTGAGCCTCTGTTGCCGGAACACTAGTATATAAAACTACTTTACTATTCATTAACATTTTAGTTCCGGGTAAAGGCAAATGAGCCTTTACTTTATTTCCCCGACCCAAAACATCTGCCTTTAAATGGTGATCCTCCAAAATTTGCACGGCTTTTTTAACATCTAAATCTATTAAATTAGGTAATTCCACACTCTTTAAATTATTAGCTAATTTTTCGGGTTCAATTTGTGCCGGTACCTGTAAATAACGCAGGCTATCACGAATAATATTTTGAAAAGCCGGAGCTGCCACCTGTGAACCATAATACATACCCTGTGGTGTATCAACCATTACTAAACAGACCAAACGGGGATCATTTACGGGGGCCACACCCATAAAAGAACCAATATAATCTGTAGAGGAATAACCTCCACCAGGAATGATTTTTTGAGCTGTTCCGGTTTTACCCCCCAGCCGATAACCTTCCACATAAGCGGTTCTACCGGTACCCTCCTCAACCACGCTCTCTAGTATACGCATAACCTCACGGGCTGTTTCCGGGGAAATAACCTGCCGCACTACTTCTGGTTCGAGGGTTTTTATCAATTGACCATCTTTATCCCTTATTTCCTTAACTATTTGTGGTTTCATTAATTGGCCTTCATTAGCCATAGCTGCAAATGCAGTTAATAATTGCAGTGGAGTCACAGCATTAGTCTGCCCGATAGACATGGTCGCCAAATGGATATCCTGTACTTTATCTTTACCCAAAACTATCCCCGCGGCCTCACCAGGCAAATCAATTCCTGTTTTTTTCCCAAAACCGAAGCCATTTAAGTAGCGGTAAAAAATGTCTTTACCCATTCGCAAACCTACGGTAACAAAAACTGGGTTACAAGAATTTTGCACCCCTTCTACAAAATTTTGACTCCCATGAGAAGCCTTCCAACAACTAATACGACGATTTCCTACTTGAGCAGAACCACCACAGTAAAAGCGATCACTAACTTTAACAACCCCTTCATCTAAAGCTGCCGCAACAGTTACCGTCTTGAAAGTAGAACCAGGTTCAAAAGCATCAGAAACCAAAAAATTTCGCCAAGTTGCTTGTGGGAATTCGCCGTATTTATTGGGATCATAAGTAGGGCGCATGCCCATAGCCAAGATACGACCTGTTTTTGGTTCCATTACCAAAATACCCGCCTTTTGGGGCTGATGAAGCTGCATAATCTCATCAAGTTCACGTTCGACAAAATATTGAATTGTTTCATCTATAGTTAAATAAAGACTGTGGCCATCTTCAGGTGGAATATATTTTTGGAGAGCATCGGGAATTTCACGTCCGCGGTTATCATACTCGACCATAATCGTACCGGGAATTCCGCTTAAAACAGTTTCATATGTTTTTTCAAGTCCGCTCAAGCCCTGATGATCAATACCCGCAAAACCCAATACCTGAGCCAAAAGTTGTCCTTTAGGATAAAAACGTTCTGGTTCTTCGACTGATTTAATCCCCGGCAGGCTATTAGTCGCCGCAAACTCTCCTACAGCGGGGAGTTTAGCGGCTTTTAACTTTAATGCTTGTTCTTCAGGTACATGACGTTTAATCCAAACAAAAGCTTGCTCTTTGGTAATTTGCTCCCAAACTTGTTGGGGATCAAGTTCTAAAATTTCAGCCACAATTTGAGCAATTTCTTGATCACGTTTTGATCTTTTTACTTCAGCAGGATTAGCATAAAATGAATCAGAACTAACACTAATGGCCAGTGGTCTACCTTGAGCATCATAAATCGTACCCCGTTTTGCCTTGACCTCTACATTACGAAAGCGTACCGCAAAAGCCTTTTGCCGTAATTCCTCACCTTTAATTAACTGCAGCCATACCAAACGCACGGCCAAAAAGACTAAACAAGTGATCATAAAACAAAACAAACATAAAATTCTTTTTTTAGTATTTATTGAAAGAGACAACCCCCATCACCCCAAGAGCCTACTCCCCACGTAAAAAACTACCGTGTAGGGCAACTACATCATAAAGCGTGCGAAAAATATTTTTTCTCAATTCCCCTTCTGCCAAATGACCTGCAGCTGTTTCAAGCTCAAAAATTGATTCAGTTTTTTCATCTGTTAAAAAATTATGAAGAGCCAAATATTCTATCTGGGGATGCTCAATCATTCCTAAATCATGAATAGCATAAGCCTTTATTTTTTCCAATGACTTAGCACCGGCAATTTCTAATTTCTTTTTTTCTAAGGTTTTCATTAAAATAGCATTCTCCATTTTAACTTGATCCAATTCCCAATTTAAATAACTTAAACGGGCTTTAACAAAAGTATGAGCTAAAGCTGTAGCAAATAAACAAGACAAGATCACCAGACCAGTAAACAAATATAAATAAGGAAAGGAACGTGTACGTCTGTGAACTACCAACCGCTTTTTTTGTCTAGGTGAAGCAGTATTTAACGAAAAATCATATTCCGCACCTGCCGCTTTTTTTCTGGCCACTACCAAAACTATTCACCCTTCCTTTCCTTTAGAAGTCCAATTTTTCCACAGCCCTCAATTTAGCACTGCGGGCCCGCGGATTTTTTTCAATTTCCTCTACCGAAGGAATTACCGGTTTTTTCGTTAATATTTTTACCTGTGGACGATTTTCACAGACACATACCGGAAAATCCGCCGGACAAGTACAAGCCTTTACCCACTTTTGAAATACACGTTTTACCAAACGATCTTCCAAAGAATGAAAAGTAATTACTACCATTCTACCGGCAGGCTTCAAAACTTGCAGTCCTTTTTCCAAAGCCGGAACTAAAACATCCAGTTCTTGATTTACAGCTATCCTCAAGGCCTGAAAAGTACGTTTAGCCGGATGAGGTCCCTGCCGACGTGCTCCACTTGGAATGGCTTGTTTGATAATTTCCACCAATTGACCTGTAGTATGAAGCGATTTTTTTTTACGAGCCTGCACTATAAAAGAAGCAATTCGTTTAGCCCATTTTTCTTCACCATATTCCCCAATAATTTTCGTTAACTCTTGCAAACTGCCCTCATTCACCAAATCAAAAGCCTTAAGAGCGGTAGTTTGATCCATCCGCATATCTAAAGGAACATCCTCTTGATAACTAAAACCTCTTTCTTTTTGATCTAATTGGTAAGAAGAAACACCCAAATCAAAAAGAATTCCATCAACCTGTCGAGAAAGCAACACCTGATCCAAATCCTTAAAATTAGCATGAACTATTTGATAATTAGCTTTACCTAATAGAGCTAGACGGCGATCAGCTGCCTCTAAAGCCGCCTGATCCTGATCTAAACCAATCAAGCAGCCTCCTGGTAAAATCCTAGATAAAAGTGCTTGAGCATGTCCCCCTCCACCTAAAGTACAATCAAGGATCACCATCCCCGGGACTGGATTTAAATAATTTATTACTTCCTGTAGTAAAACTGGTTGGTGTTGAAAACTCATTTACACCACCTCAAAATCCCAAATCAAATTCAACCATTTTTTCAGCTAGTGCTTCATAATTTTGCTCAGTATCCTCACTATATGTTTCCCAATTCTCCTTACTCCAAATCTCAATCCGTGTTCCCACTCCAATAATTACAATTTCCTTTTTTAGAGCGGCATATTCCCGCAAATGACTGTTTAGCAAAATCCGTCCCTGTTTATCAACTTCAGATTCCACCGCACCTCCAAAAAGAAAACGAGCAAAAGCACGGGCATGACTATTAGTAAAAGGAAGACGCTTTAATTTTTCCTCCAAATCTGCC
The DNA here is from genome assembly GCA_012841935.1 of Clostridia bacterium. NCBI lineage: Bacteria > Bacillati > Bacillota > Clostridia > Clostridia bacterium. The sequence continues at coordinate 10,641 of DUTS01000029.1, read as the reverse complement.
CATTCTTCCTTAGTGTAAACAAAGAGACAGCCGTCAAGACCTTTGGTAATCATTAAACGCTCACCCAAAGAACCCCGGAATTTAGCCGGCATGCAAAACCGCCCTTTTGTATCCAAAGTATGTTGATATTCACCGGTAAACACGACTGTCTCACCTCCCCCTCTTTCCATAAAGGGAAAAACTCACTCCACTTCACTCCACATTATACCCTTTTACTCCATTACTCACCACTATATTCTACTTCAAATTAATATTTCCTGCTTTTAGAGAAAATAATTAATATAGGCATAATATTCAGACAACCGGACTCAAAAATTAAAGGGAACTTACCTTAAGTTCCCCTTAATAACCTGTTAGCAGACCTGCAGTTATTTAAGTACTTCGACGTAAATATAACCAAAAGATAAACCAGGCTAAAAACACCAAACAAAATATAAAAAAGATTTCTGGGCCATAAACCCGTACTGCTTGCCAAACACCTAAACTAGCCAAGGTAACCAAAAGACCAGCCCCCAGCACACCTAAGCTAATCATTAAAAAAGAAGCAAAATAAGGAAAACCGAACAACCAAGCTAAAAGTGTACCTGTCCAAACACCAGTACCTGGTAAAGGGATAAGAACAAATAATAAAAGGCCAATTAAACCATATTTACTTATTTTCTCTCCCCTGTGTCGAATACTAGCCAAAAAAGCCTGTAAACAATTACCAAGATAAGGCAGCCGATTTATGAATTTTTCTAGTGGTCTTAAAAAGCATAAAATAGGCAAAACGGGAACTAGATTACCGACCACCGCTATCCAGAATACGCGCCAAGGATAAATTTCCAAAGCGATTCCCAAAGGAATTGAAGCCCGCAATTCCGTAAAGGGAAGCATAGATAAAAAAAAGAGATACCAGTCTTGATTTAACACAGCTTTTACCCCATTTATTATTTCCTAATTAACTATATACGATTTACGGTAAAATATTAAGCAAAGCTAGTACTAAATTTTCCAGGGGTTTAATTTTTATCTGTTGAATTTCATCTGCAGATGTGTGGTTTTTAACCAACCAAGTTGGGGAAAGTAGGGTAAACCCGGGAATACCTTTTTGAGCAAAAGAAAAATGATCACTATTATGTTTCCGATTTTTTTCCCAAGTAATTGTCCAACCCTCATTTTCCAAACCGGCAATAATTTTATTAGTTATTTCGTTTTCCTCACCTAACCAGCCTAAAAGCTGCTGCTTTTTTAAATTACCTACCGAATCTAAATTAATTACACCTTTAATTCTTTCCCGCTCAAAAGGCAAATGCTCACAAAAATATTGAGAACCCAAAAGCCCCTTTTCCTCAGCCCCCCAAAAAGCAAAGAGCATAGTATAAGCCGTTTTTCGTTTTCCCAAACCATTAATAATTTCCAAAACCACACTTACTCCAGAAGCATTATCATTAGCACCAGGATAAAGCTGTCCATCAATAATACCCAAATGATCATAGTGAGCACTAATAATAATTATGTCTTTACTTTCCCCTTCCCTAAGGCCCAAAACATTGGCACTTTTTTGCGAAGATAGTGAAGGATCACTTTTAAAAATCATACGTCCATTTTGCCTAAAGGGACGATATCCATTAATTGTGAAAGTTTGAAAATAGGTTGCAGCATCTCCACACGGAGTTAAACCCTGTTCCTGCAAAAACTGAGCAATATAAAAGGCAGCTATAGCTTCCCCACCAGTCTCGGCTTCCCTACCAGCAAACTTCTCACTAGACAAAATCTCTAAATGTTCTTTTATTTGCGGTCGAAAACTGTTTTCCTTTTCAATAATCCGAGTACTTTTTTCCAGACCACAGGCCGTAAATAAAATTAAACAAAGAAAAATTAGGGATAACCTTTTCAATACTTCAACCCCTTAATACCTTTAATTGCTGTCGAATACTTGCACCAGTAAATTTTAAAACCGTGGAAGTACCCAAGATACGATCACTTAAACGATCCTCATAAAGGGTGCCAATCTCGTTAAGTGATAAATTAGTACTAATAATCCAAGGCAAATGAAAATTAAGCCGTTCATCAATTAAATAAAATAATTGTTCACGGACAAAATCACTGACCACTTCAGTACCCAAATCATCAATGATTAACAAATCAACCTGATATAATGATTGTAAACGATTTATTGGCCGAACCACTTGTGAGTCAAAATTATACTTAGCTTCCCGAATTAAATCCATTAATATACCTATTTTTAAATAAGCGACACTAATGCCAGCCTGTAGAACATAATTGGCGATTGCACTACAGAGATGTGTTTTTCCAGTACCAATATTCCCACATAATAAAAGATTGTCCACAGCTTTACCTCGACAAATATTTTCGGCAAAAGAGACACATTCCTCTAAAATAGTCCTATAACGTTTTTTATCTTCATACCATTTCAAAGAAAAAGAATTAAAAGTTTGTTTTTTTTGTCGGGGCCCCAAACCACTCAATTCCCAACGCTGTTGACTTTCTTCGGCCAATAAACAAGCACATTTTTCACCAACATTCAAAAAACCGCGGTCTTCACATAGAGGACAATCCCACTTGACGGCTTCAATATTTTCTGGTAAAGCATATTTTTCAAAAAGAGCCTTTTTTTCGTTAAGTAAAGCCGTTCTTTTTTTATTTAATTCCTCCAGAGTAAGACCCATTTTCCCTTGTCCCATTTGCAAATAAACCACTTCCAGGGAAATTTGGGCCAATAAATGGGCAATTTCTCCCAAACGCGGATATTTTTTATAAAGTTCCTCTAGATTTGCTTCCCATTCGGCAATTTTTTTCCGCCGGCGTAAAGCACGATCTACAATTGACATCTCCTAATCACCCTATTCAATACCCAATATTTTTTCCCAATCCCGCTGATCTACTCGACTAATACGTTTTCTTCCAGTCGTTCTCACTACTTTTTGAGGTTTTTGCCGGTCATGCTCCCGTAAAGCCTTTTCCGCCTCACTGACATTGGTCACCTGTTTTTGATACCAATCTTTTAAAATCCCGTCAATATATCTGAAACTAGGATTATTAGTGCGCACGGTCTCTTCTGCGGCCCGCATGATTACTTGATGACTAAATTTCCATTGATTAGTCCATTTTAAATACATTTCCCGTTGTGGAGTAGTAACCCCCCCATATTGTCCCACACATTTTTTTACTTCACTAACTTGATAATAAATCCAATCTAAATTACTCATAAAAGCCGCTAACTCATCAATGGTTTGAATACCCTGCAAATACACTTTTTTAGCAATCGGCTGATATTTTCGAGGAATATTTTGCCCGCGAGTAAAGCACAATTGCAGAAAAATTAAAATAAAGTCTGTCGACCAGCCATATTTCAAATTAAATTCCTGCAAAATTTGCTTTTCTTTTAAAGTTACTGATAGAGAACCCCTTACCTGATCTAACCACTTAATAATTTTCCCATATTCAAATTGCTCACATACAACATGGGAGGTCTTAGCTTTTTCTTCTTTTTCCCAAAGCAAATATAAATTACGCCATAAAGGAGCAAAGGAAATTCTTTTCCCTTCCCAACAAGCCCAACCATGTGCTAAACTCCATTTAATCCAAGGGTTTTGGGCCAATTCCTCCACAGAAATGTTCTCTTTACAAGCAGCCAAAGCCAATAATAAATAGCCGAGGTCTTCTGGTGCTAAATTCAGCTCCTGCCGCTTATCCAAAAGAGTAAGTGGCAGAGCAACCTGACCTTTTTCCATTAACCAAATAAAGCAGTCACCCTTTGGCACAAAAAATCACTCCTTAACTAATACTCCCAAGCCTTAAAAAAGACATCCACAGCATAAACTACCAAACCTGTCAAATCCTCTAGATTTAGTCGAACTGTTTGCCGGATTTGCTGTGCCAAATCCGGCAAATTGGCCGGATAACGTGCCGTAATTTCCAAATTTAAAACAACTCCTTCAGATTGTAAATCAACTTCCACTCGATTTACCTTTTCTATTTGCGGTAAAGTCAAAACAAAATGTGAAGTCAATTGCATGATTACAGTTTCGGAAATTGCTAATTTACCATTTAAACTAAACTTAGGCCTTAAAATAGATTTTTCACCAATTTTACGGCGGGCATCATTTTTTCGCCGCAAAAAATACTTTAAGGAATCAAGCAAATAGCCCGGAAAATCCGCCTTTAATTCAATTGCCGGCACGGGAATAACGTGCATACCATGATTTGTACGTAATTCCCGGGCCATTTTAATTTCTCGAGGTGTCGCTATTTCCTCAATACGAATAAGACAAACCGGGAAAGGCAGTTCCAAAGTTGCAGCAATACGATTAATCATATGTAAGGAAGTACCCAAAACAAGCACCTTTTCCGGCTGCAATTCCTTTAAACACGATCTTACTTCCTCAGCATGTGCTGCCTCTAAAAAAATAGCCCTTTTCACCGCCGCGAAGGTTGTCGCTTCCCTTTTAGCCGATCTACCAGCTAATTTACGTCCATTTTTAATTAAGAGACCATCATCAATAATTACTTCAATATCTTCTTGATGGGCTACCAACATAGCCCGATGACTTTTTCCCGTACCACTTGGACCTACTAAAGCATAAATCCGCATTCTTTAGCCACCTCATTTTTGACCTCAGATTGACAGTAGGTAACAATTATATTAAAATAAAGTCAATTTAATCAATCTTAAGGGGAATCAAAATTATGTACATTAAAGATATTTTTGCTGCCAAAAAAGGACCAGTTTTATCTTTTGAAATTTTTCCACCCAAAAAAGATAGTCCTTTGGAAACAATTTACACCACTGTTGAAAGTTTAAAACATCTAAAACCCGACTTCATTAGTGTTACATATGGAGCCGGTGGTAGTAGTAAAGATCGAACCGTAGAAATTGCCGCCCTAATTAAGAAAAAATATGGAATTGAATCTTTAGCTCATTTAACCTGTATTTCCTCTACCAAAACAGAAATTGAAAACTTGTTAAGCGATCTTAAAAATAATGAAATTAAAAACATTTTGGCCTTGAGGGGAGACCTACCGCAAGATAAAAATTTTAAATTTCCCTCACCCCTACATTATAACTATGCTCAAGATCTTATCCAACAGATTAAAACCGAAAATAATTTCTGCATAGCTGCAGCTTGCTATCCTGAAGGACATATTGCTTGTCCTGATTTAAAACAAGATATCCGTTATCTTAAAGAAAAAGTAAACAAAGGAACAGATTTTTTAATTACCCAACTGTTTTTCCACAACGAGTATTTCTATAACTTTATGAATGAAATTAGAAAAATAGGCATTAATATTCCCGTAACGGCCGGAATAATGCCCTTATTAAGCAAGAAACAGATTGAACATTGTTTAACTCTAAGCAAAGCTACTTTAGCCCCTAAATTTACTCGGGTTCTGGAAAAATACGGTGATCAACCAACCATCTTGCCAGAAATAGGTATTATTTATGCCGTAGATCAAATTATCGATCTTTTAGCTTGGGGTGTAGATGGTATTCATCTTTACAGTATGAACCGTCCCGAAATAGTATTGCGCATTGTCAAGGAAATAGCTCATCTTTTTTAATCAGTTTTTAAAGGACGCAAATCAAGAGTATCACTTACAATTTTATGCACATCTTCCATGATCCGAAAAAATTGATATTCAGCTTGTAAATATTTTTGTACAGTAGGATGAAATTCCAATAAACCAACTATTTTCTCCAACTCAGCTTTTTTCTCGGGAGATACCTCTTTCCCCGACATTTGTGTAGTTTGAAGTTCAAGTTGTTTAGCCTGAAGATCTAAAAAGATTTTCAGGCTAGTTTCATTTTGTTCCAATTTTTCCCGTGCAGCCTTGAATTCTTTATATTCACGACTTGCTTTTAGTGCTCTGGCCAATTGATGTGCCTGATCATGAACCATTTTTCTCACCTACTCCTATTAAAATTTAGCCGAATAACGTTTTTTCCATTTAGGTACAATCGGTAAAGCCTCATATTCTTCTTTAAGTAAACCTAAAACCCACAAATCAACATATTGTCCATCTATAAAAACTTGGTTGCGCATTTTACCTTCAGAAATAAAACCAAAACTCAAAGCACTGCGTAAACCTAAATTATTATTATCATTAATAGTATAATAAGCCTTTTCTAAACCTAATTGATAAAAAACCAAATCCAATAAGAGGATTAAAATATCAACACCATAACCGGCTAAACGCATTTCTTTTTCCCCAATACCCAAAATAATTTCGGCATTACCGTTTTGGCGGTCAATATTACGCAGACCAGCCAAACCAATAGGATATTGATCACTTTTTCTAAGCACCAAATAAACTACTTTTTCCACCCGCGGATCTTGCAGACATCCTTTTAAAGAAGTAATTTCCTTACGAATTGCAGCCAGATCAACACTGGCATACTCATTATAGCCTAGACGAAAATCACGATCTACATACCATTTTTGTAATGTCTGTGCATCTTGGGCCACTAATGGACGAAAAATTATCTTTCTACCTTTCCACATAATTCCACCCCATTATTTTTCTTATATGTTTATAAATAAATATTCCCGAAAGAATTTTTGGTGCGAAAAATGTAGATTTCTCTGGCATTACTATTTGAGGATCTTGAATTCCCGCATCTGCCACCGCAATTAATTCTGTAATGGAAACCGGAGCCAAGGCCACCGCCAAATCATATTTACCACTATCTACACAGTCCTTCATTTCAGCTAATTCGTTTTCCGCATAATAATCAAAATAGGCCGGATCACTAATTAAATCTGCAGTCAAACCCAAATGGGGATATAATTCCTTTTCCAAGATACGACAATCCAAGCGTCCCACTACATCCTCAGGAACTTTTTGAGCAGGTAATAAATAGGCATTTCCCCGGGTATAAAGTGAAAAATGATGTTTAGGAGGTGTTTTAAACTCCCGAACCACTTGCAAAGGTAATTTATCTTTAATTTCCGCAAATTTGACTAGACCATTAATCACCCGATTATAAGCTAAAATTGGAGCATCAGCAGCTGCACATAAATAAGCCAAACAATGAGTTTGCTGATTGAGCAAAGAAGCATGATAACGGTGATGACCATCAGCAATATATAATGCCTGTGAAGCTATTACATCTTTTAATAAACATCCTTCCCTGCTTTTTTCTTCCACACGAAAAATTCTATTCTTTATCCCATGTAATTCCGAAGCTCCCATAAAATCAGAAACAAATTCAGCTTCAGGGGAGTAAAGGGAAACAATTTTATCTAATACTGTCCTTAAATCAGCCTGAGTGAATAAAAAAACCGGTTCAAAAGTATAACCTGTTTTTTGCCTTAAAGCCAAACGGCCCTTGACTTTATCATCAAATGTTTTTTCATGTCTGATTATTTGACCACCAGCATAATCCTCAACAGCCACTGCAGCCAATACACCCCGCCTTACTTGAGAATTATAAACTTGTTCATAAACATAAAAGCAAGGAGTTTGGTCTACTAACAAATATCCTTTTTCCTTGAGAAATTGTAATGCTGCAAGTGGTTCTTTACCTAAAGTTAAATGATATAAAGAAAATTTATTTTTCCGTAATAATTTCTCCAAAGGAGAAGCAGGCTTAATAACATCATAAGGTGGGCAAGTTATTTTTGAAAGCATTTCACCAACCGGCCTTAAACCCGTTAATCCTGTAATTTCCGCCATTACTTTTCCCTCTTTTCTTATTTCAAATAGACAATTATAATTGTATGTTAATTTTCCCTAGATAGCAATCGCGAAAATTTGCTCTTTACCCTTAATTATAGCATAATAATCCCAAGGAGGTGATCTAATGAAAATTACCAGGGAAATGCCCATTAGCAAAATTGTCCAAGAACATCCACAAACTGCGGAAATATTTATGAAACACGGCATGGGCTGTTTCGGTTGTGCAATTGCCCGTTATGAATCCCTAGCCGAAGGGGCCGCAGCCCATAATATTAATGTAGATGACCTACTCAAAGATTTAAACAAAGTCATTGCTGAATAAGATTATAAAAAAATGCTGCACACACAAGGCAGCATTTTTTTATTTCCATGCACACTCCTTTTTTAATCAAGCTGCTCTATTTTTTCCAAAATATCTTCCATTTGACTTTCTAAGGTTTGAATAGCAGCATTCATTAAACCTGTAACCCGCTTGGATTCTTCTGATTGGTCTTTAACTTTATTAGTTTCCCGATTCTGCAATTCCACCCGGTCAATAATTTCCTCGACAAAAGGTTTAATTTTCTTTAATTCTTCATTAGTTTTATCAGCCAATTTCCTAATTTCTTCTGCCACCACGGCAAAACCGCGGCCTTTTTCCCCGGCCCGTGCGGCCTCAATAGCAGCATTTAAAGCCAAAAGGTTGGTTTGATCAGCTACTTCCCCAATGGTATTAACAATAGGAACTAAATCACGTGTACACTCTACCACTTCATTAGAAATCTGTTCAAAATTACTAATACTGTCAATGATATAAGAATATTTCTCAAAAGTAACTTCCGAACTAGAGGAAATTTCATCCACATTTTGTGTAATCTCCTCAAACATTTCCGAAACCTGAAGTAAAATATCCTTAATTTTTTGGGCACTTTGCTCAGCTTCGATTGATTTTTCCTCAAATAATTGCTTATTTCTTTCCGCCAAAGCAATCGATTCTTCGATCATCTTTTTCTCGGCAAGAATTTCTTTTTCACGATATAAATAACAATTATCCGGTTTATTTAAACCATTAAAAATAGCTACAGCCATATCATAACAACTGCGATAACCACAAGATCTACAATTACGCATATCATCATCGGTTTCTTTATGCATCCTTTGATAAATTTCCCGCAATTCATTTTCCGTAGGTTTTTTGATTTTAAAATTGGCTGATAAATCCCGATAATGAGTATAACTAAAATCATATCTTTCTACGACAGTTTTTAAAAATCGACGCAGTGCTCGCTTGTTTTTAAGATTATTTTTTTTACGTTCCACCCGTTCAGCTATTTTCCCTTCTATCCAATCAATGGAATCATAATGATTAATTGTTCCCGGACCCATATTACAACCTTTTTCACAATTAAGAATATCTACAACCAAAGGCAAATGGGCCTTATTTAACTTAACATCCCTTTCCAAATCAGCCAAATATTTCTCATAAACAAGTGGTCCTTCGATTTTAGTAATCATTTGCGGCTTTGTTTCCGGAAACCAGTATAAAAATGATTCCTTTAGTCCCCCTGGAGTCGAAAAATTAACGGCAATTTCCGCTTCCACAGAATCATCAAAACTACCTTTAGGTAAACTTTCCAATTGCAAACCATTGCGGCGAAACATTTTTTCCAAGGACTGAAAAGTGACATTATATTTTATAATTTTACTATCCTCGAATTCACGTTTTTTAGCCAAGCAGGGAGAAATAAAAGCCAAAGTATAGTGTGGATATTTTTCTTTAATATAAACAGCAGCATCATGTACCGGACTACCACTAGGTACCAAATGCCCAATTAAATCCGGATGTTCAATTTCTATATATTTAACTATAGCCGGACAGGGCTGGGCAATCAGTGGTAATTTAAATTTCCCAGAAGCTAAAAGTTCTTGATAAGCAGCTACGGTTATTTCCGCCCCTAAAGAAACATCAAAAACCGCTTGTACACCCATAGATTTTAAAGCAGTAATTAAACGAGCTGCATCAAAATTACAATAAGCCGAAGGAGCAACCAAAGCCGCTATTTCTTGTCCAGAGGCCAAGCCAGCTTCAAATTCTTGTAGATCATCTAAAGGATAACGAGCAACTTTATTTTTATCACCATCATGGGCTTCTAAACAGACTTCAATACATGCTCCACAGCCAATACACATATCATCATTTAGTTCTACATAATCCCCACTGCCATCATTACAATATTTAACTGGACAGACAGCAATACAGCGATGGCAATTTATACAATTCTCTTTTTTTATGCCAATAACTTTAACTAATTCACTCAATGTTCAAGCCCCCTCATGCTAAATTATACAATTAGTAAATTCGCCCTATTTTGCTAATATCCTGCATAAATTTAGAAAATAATACTTTCTTCATGTAGTTCAATTATCATCTACTTAAGTATTCATCAACATTTTTAACATTTGGCGGCAAACCAATTATCGAAACCACAAACTCTTCTAGATTACTTACATTCCCCGTCACTTCATTGAAAAAAATTTTAGAGACCCCTTCCTCTGTACAAATTTCACTTAATTTTCTTTCACGACCATTACTATAAGATTTTCGTGTACCCCTAGATTGATAAAAAGCACGGCGGTTAAGTGCTTGATCTTCTATTAAATCACCAATAATTAATTCATAAACCGAAACCCCACTTAATACTTTATTTTCCGATTGTGCATAAACTTCGGCTATTCTAACTATATTTTTTAATGTGGACAAATCAGCCTCCCAAGCCGATTGAATTTGAATCCGCCATAACTCAAAAGCACTAAACAAAACAACAACTGCAAGCAACATGACCACAACAATAAACTCAAACCAAGTTCGCCGCCTAATATTTTTGAAATCACGCTGAGTCATTCCTCAAACCTCCGGAAGCTAAAATTATCTTACCTTTTACCCCCACCCTCCTTGGCACTTTTTTTAAATAAATTCTT
>DUTS01000028.1 GCA_012841935.1 Clostridia bacterium | reverse complement strand
TTTTCTTATTCCAGGCTAAGCTAGCTGCATGAGTTTGAAAAACTGCCGATTTACCCCGCCCAGTGCCTAAAACCAATAAAGTGTTTTTACCTTGATCTAAAAAACTAAGTGCCTCACTTTGTTTTTCATAAAAATCTGCCCCACCTAAAATTACTTGTCGTCTCCTTTCTTCCAAATGTACTAAATTAAAAGGATTATCAGGTTGCCAATGAGGCTTAAAATCAGTTAAAACTAATTGCAATTGAGTTTTTCCACAAAAGGTATTCAACTGCAGCCGAAAAACAAAATCATACTCCTGACCCAATGTTAATTCCGCAGCTCTTTTTCCCATACGAAAACCAATACCTGTAAATTCCTTGGCTTGTTTTTCCAACCATAATTTTAAATGGGCTTCATTCTGACCCACCAGTTGTATTTTTTTTAAACGAGCTTTACGCAGGGTCAAGAGTGGAGTCGGATTTCCACAGCCAAAAGGAGCCAAATATTCTAGTTCATTTACCAAGTGTTCATTTATTGCCACCTCATTAATTTCAGCATCAATTGAAATTAATGGGGTCAATTTTTCTTCATCTAAAACTGCAGCAGCATATTCCCTTAACTTCTTTTTTACCTGTGAAATATTTTCCTCTGCCAAAGTTAAACCAGCCGCCATTTCGTGACCACCAAAAGAAAGTAAATCTCCTTTTACCTCTGCCAATGCTTGATAGAGATTAAAACCAGCAATACTTCTACCTGAACCTCTAGCAATCCCTTCTTCAATAGTTAAAAGGATTACCGGACGATAATATTTCTCCACTAAACGAGAAGCCACAATACCAATTACACCAGGGTGCCAATTAGGTGCTGCCAAAAAGATTACATGTTCATCCTTACAGCCTTCTTTTTCCCATAAACTAACAGCTTCCCGATAAATTTCCTCCTCTAACTCTTGTCTTTGACGATTTTGATTAGCCAACTGTAAACAAAGGGCTTCTATTTCGGCTAGATCTTCACTTAAAAACAATCTAACTGCCTCATCTGCCTGTCCTAAACGACCACACGCATTTAGGCGAGGTGCCAAAACAAAACTCACCTGTCCGACGGAAATAGTTTCTCTTGATAAATTAGCAGATTTAATTAATGCCCGCAAACCCAAACAGCATTTTCCCCGCCGAATTTGTTCTAATCCAGCTTTAACCAAAATACGATTTTCATCCCACAAAGGAACTAAATCAGCAATCGTACCTAAAGCCACTAAACCCAAATATTCCTGACAAAGCTGCGGTTGGGAAAACTCCTGGGCAAGTGCCTGTCCTACCTTAAAGGCAACCCCCACCCCAGCTAAATTAGACCAGGGATGTTTTTCCGCAATTCTTTGAGGATTAATTACAGCCTTAGCTAAAGGTAATTCTTCTCCCAGTTGATGATGATCAGTAATCACCAAATCCATGGCCAATTCATAGGCCAATTGGGCTTCCTCTAAAGAAGTAGAACCACAATCAACAGTAATAATTAAATTAATACCTTGAGATTTAGCTTTTAACAAAGCTTCTTTATTTAGCCCATACCCTTCTTCTTTTCGATCTGGTAAATAATAAGCAACTTGTCCACCTAAACGAGTTAGCAAATCCACCAACAAAACAGTACTGGTAATCCCATCAACATCATAATCACCATAAATTAAAATCTGCTCCTGATTTTCCAATGCAGCTTTTATTCTTGCTATTCCTACCGACATTTCCGGAAGTAAATAAGGATCCTGCAAATCCTGCCAAGAGGTCTGTAAAAAATCTCGTGCCTCTAGAGGAGTAGTCAATCCTCTATTAACCAAAATAGTGGCTGTGGTTTCAGCTAGATTTAAGGCCTTAGCCAAAGTGGACACTATTTGAGTATCACTTTTTTTAACCTGCCAAATTTTACGTCTCATAATCGTTTCTTCCTTCTAAGCAATTATTTACTCCCTAATTATATCATAAGCGGCAAAAAAATCCCCTTTAACAAGAAACGTTTTGTTAAAGGGGCTATTTTTAGATCTTAATTAATTTCTTTTTACCTTTTACCAAAGGTACAAAATCATACCATAATGAAGTAGCAATAAAAACAGAAGAATAAACACCTGAAATTACACCCACCAGCATCGCCAAAGAAAAATAACGTGTTGTTTCACCACCGAGAATCAATAAAGCAACTAAAACAAACGCCACAGTTAAAGAAGTATTAATAGCCCGCACTAAATTTTGTTTAATACTTAAATTAACGATAGTAGCTAAATCATCCTTGCGTTTCAATTTTAAGTTTTCACGAATACGATCAAAAATAACGATGGTGTCATTAATTGAATAACCTACTACTGTTAAAATAGCGGCAATAAAGGTTAAATCCACTTCAAATTGTCCTAAGGAGAAAAAGCCTAAAACAATTATAGCGTCGTGCAGTAAAGCGATAATTGCAGCTATCCCGAAACGAAATTCAAAACGAATGGTAATATAAATAACTTGTAAAATACCGGCAATAACTAAAGCCAAAATACCTACTCTTCTTAATTCTTTACCAATAATTGGTCCTACATTTTCACTGCGCAATACTTCGTGCTGGCCAATTTTAGTTTCTAAAGCCTTTAAAACACTATTTTGTTTTTCTACCGATAATTCCATGGTTTTTAAAATATAGGTTTCTTCAGACTGTTGTAAAAAGCTTTTTTCCAAACCAAATTCCGCTAATACATTACGAATTTCCGTACCAGTAACTCCGCTTTTTTCAAATTTTAATTGCAGTAAAGTTCCACCTTGAAAATCAATTCCAAAATTTAAACCCTGCATAAAAAGGGAAACTGCAGCAATTAAAAATAATAATATAGAAAATGCATACCAAATTTTCCGTTTACCAATAAAATTCACCTTATTTCCCTCCTTATGCCCCATATAACTTAGTATTTTTAACTAAACCAGAATCAATTAATGTTTTAAGGAAATATCTTGTAAAAGTAATGGCTGTAAACATACTACATAAAATACCAATACTTAAAGTTACAGCAAAACCCTTAATCGTGCCACTACCTAAAAAGAAGAGTACTCCGGCTGCCAACAAAGTAGTTAAGTTTGAATCAAAAATAGTTGTAAAGGCCCTGGTGAACCCAGCATCTACCGCAGCCCGCAGGCTTTTACCATTGCGTAATTCTTCTTTTAATCTTTCGTAAATTAAAATATTAGCATCTACACACATACCAATTGATAACAAAAAGCCAGCAATTCCCGGCAAAGTCAAAGTAGCCCGAATGGCCAATAAAATGCCTAATAAAAGCAGAGTATAAAGGACTAAAGATATATTAGCCACTATTCCGGGAACACGGTAAAAAACTAACATAAAAATCATAATAGCCAGTAAACCCCATATTGCGGCCTGCTTACTTTTTTCTATGGAATCACTACCCAAAGTGGGTCCCACAGTTCTATTTTCAATAATTTCAACGGGAACAGGTAGTGCACCAGAACGTAATAATAAAGCAATCTTACGAGCATCCTCTAAAGAAGCATAGCCACCACTAATCTGGGCTTCCCCACTGGGAATAGGTTCATTAACATAAGGCATTTGAATCATTTCACCATCTAAATAAATAGCGATACATCTCCGTTCATCCCTTTGACCATCTACTTCAGGATACATTTCTACCAAACGAGATGTAGCCTCAGCAAATTTTTCAGTACCTTCAGCTTTAAATTTTAAACTGACATAAGATTCACCAGTTTCCGGATTTTTAGCTTCACGTGCTTCAGCTAAATCTTTACCTGTTAAAACTACTTCTCCATCCATTGTTTTAAATTCCAATAAAGCCATTTTACCGATTAATTCTATAGCACCTTCCGGATCCTCTACACCGGGTATTTCAACTAAAACACGATCCCTGCCTTCTTTTTGAATAACCGGTTCGGTTACCCCCAAGGAATCAATACGAGTACGCATAATTTCAATAATCTGTGCAAGATCACGCTCTGTAACCTCACCTTGGGCCTGCAGTCTAACCATAACTCCACCCTTAAGGTCCAGCCCCAATTTTAGATTATTTCCAAAAGGCTTTACTGCGGCAAAAGCACCCCCAATAATTAATCCCAGTATCAAAATCAGGGCAAAAACCTTTTTCCATCTCATTCCTTTTTCCCCTCCTTAGCCTCTCAAAATTGCTCATCCTGAATCATTATATTCCTTGCCCAAATCCTTGTCAAACATGCAAAGAAGCTGTAATTAACAGCTTCTTTGGAAATCTTATTCTTCTGTTATTTCTTCTTCATCAGCCAAGACAACATTTACCGCATCACGCTGCATTTTTACCCGCAGATTTTCCGCAATTTCCAAAAACATGGTATCTTCGGTAAGTTCAACTATTTTTCCGTAAAATCCACCTACGGTGATTACTTCATCACCTGCTTTTAATTCTGCCAACATAGCTAAACGCATTTTGTTATGTTTTTGTTGTGGTCTTACTAACATGAAATACATAAAAACAAACAAAACAACTAACCAAAAAACACTACTCAAAAGACCCTGCAATTAACTTCCCCCCTCAACATCTTAGCTATATTTTACATTTTAACCCTTTCATCACTTCGATGCAAACCCTATTTTCCCTCTTTTTCACAATAATACCCCCAGATCTCCTTTCTTAATTCCTCTAAACTATCATCAGACAAAGCTTGTCTAATTTTAGACATTAACTGAAATAAAAAAGCTAAATTATGAATGGTGGTCAAACGTAAACCCAAAATTTCATTGACATTAAATAAATGACGTAAATAAGCCCGAGTATAATGCTGACAAGTATAACAATTACAGTGAGGATCTAAAGGTGTAAAATCTTTTTTATAACGTGCATTACGCACCACTACTTTGCCTTTCTGGGTAAAAACTGTGCCATTACGAGCAATTCGCGTCGGTAAAACACAGTCAAACATATCAACTCCCCTTATAACCCCTTCAATTAAATCCTCCGGGGTTCCCACCCCCATTAAATAACGCGGTTTATCAACAGGCAAAAGCTCAGTAGTTTTCTCCAAAATAGTATACATTAACTCTTTTGGCTCCCCAATACTTAAGCCACCAATTCCATATCCGGGAAAATCCATAGCTGCCAAATCTTGTACACTAATTTTACGTAAATCTTCAAAAATACCGCCCTGCACTATACCAAAAAGTGCCTGTTCTTTTTTATGATGTGCTTTTAAACAGCGCTCCGCCCAACGCGAAGTCCGCAAAGTGGATTCTTTAACATAATCATAATCCTGGGGATAAGCCACACACTCATCAAACGTCATGATAATATCAGCACCCAAAGCCATCTCTATTTCCATAACTTTTTCCGGTGTAAAAAAATGTTTAGAACCATCTAAATGTGATCTAAATTCCACTCCATTTTCACTTATTTTACGTAATTTACTTAAACTAAAAACCTGAAACCCACCACTATCAGTAAGAATGGGTCGCGGCCAATTCATAAACCGATGCAGCCCACCAGCTTGTTCAATTAATTGATGACCAGGCCTTAAATAAAGATGATAAGTATTACTTAAAATAATTTCCGCACCTATGGCTTTTAATTCCTCCGGTGTCATGCTTTTAACCGTAGCCTGTGTACCAACAGGCATAAAAACAGGAGTTTTAATTTCACCATGACCTGTAATTATTTTCCCTAATCTACCCTTGGTTTTTTTACTTTCCTTAATTACTTCAAAAGAAAACACTAAATCTTACACCCCCTTTTTAAATAATTAACATAGCATCCCCAAAACTGAAAAAACGGTACCTATTCTTGATTGCTTCCCGATAAGCACGTAAAACATTTTCCCTGCCGGCAAAAGCACAAACCATCATTAATAATGTTGATTTAGGCAAATGAAAATTAGTAATTAATCCCGAAATCACTTTAAACTCATAACCCGGATAAATAAACAAATTAGTCCAACCTTCCCCTGCTTTTATTTCTCCAATTTGAAAAGCACTTTCCAATGTTCGTACAGTAGTTGTGCCTACAGCAATAATTCTTCTTTTTTCCTGCAAAGCCTGATTAATTTTTACGGCTGCTGCTTCCGAAATAGCAAAATATTCGGAGTGCATACGGTGTTTTTCAATCAGGGTTTCTTTTACCGGACGAAAAGTATCTAGACCTACATGTAATAAAATTTCCTGCCATTCTATTCCTTGTTCACGAATTGCTTGTAATAAAGGTAAAGTAAAATGAAGACCCGCCGTGGGTGCGGCGGCAGATCCCGGTTCCCGGGCATAAACAGTCTGATATCTTTCTAAACTATCTATTTCTTTTTTTATATAAGGAGGTAAAGGCGGTTTACCTAAATACTCTAAAATTTCCAAAAAGACACCTTCATAATTAAATTCAATTATTCTACCACCAAAAGAGGTGGTTTCAATAACTTTTCCTTCCAATAAACCAGCTTTAAAAATAATACGCGTACCAGGTCTAGCCTTTTTCCCGGGACGAACTAAAACTTCCCAGTGCCTTGCTTTAATTTGCTTTAATAATAAGACTTCTATTAAAGCACCTGTCTTTTCTCTTCTACCATATAAACGTGCCGGAATAACTTTAGTCTTATTACTAACCAAAAGATCACCGGGTTTTAAATAACTTAACAAATCCGCAAATTGCCTTTGAGTGATTTTACCTGTTTGACGTTCCAAAACTAAAAGGCGTGAAGCATCACGCCGCCCAAGAGGTTCCTGAGCAATTAATTCTGATGGTAAATCATAATCAAATTCTGAGATATGCATAAACATCCCTTCTAAAAAATTGGCTCAATACTTAAGTGCCCATCATTTTTATTCTGATTATAAAAATGCTCAATAATTTCTTCACAGCTGGCCCCACGTAAAGCCATTCCCCATGCACCCCATTGACTCATACCTAAACCATGACCATAGCCTTTACCCCGAAAAGTAATACTGAAGAATTCCTTAGGTACTACTTGTAATCCTTTTGCACCCCAAATATAATAATCTTTCTGATTACCATTTAATTTGGCTTGATAACCATCAGCAGTTATGGCCACCAAATTAGAAACATCATTAATCTCATCTAGCTGACCAAAAGCATTCCAAATCTTGACCGAAGAATCACAAATTATTTCAAATAAAGTACTGCGTAATCCCAGCACAGAACGAATTTGATCCCGATAAAAACTTTTAGTACCTCTGGTTCCCACAAAATTCAACTGAGTTACACGTCCAGAAGCCGTCTCTCGGGCTAAAAATTCTCGTTTTAGTGGATCAAGGGCCCATCTTTGTACAGTAATACCTTTAATTTCACCTACTTGAATTACATCTCGTGGATTAGTCCTATTCCATTTATCTAGCTGTTCTTTTAAGCTTTGCCGTGTAAAAGTTTTTTCCCATAAATAAGTTTCCGCAGCCCAAGAACCAGCCAAATCCGACTGTAGGGCTACCGAATCTTCAGGAGTAGCTACTGGCTGCAAATATGGTAAGGATTCTAACCACACATTTTCACAAGCTTCAGTATAGCCACCAGAATTACTATGAAAAAATGCCTGTATTAAAGAACCATCATAACGAATAACCAAACCCTTGGTTTGTTCAATAGCCTCTTTAACTAAAGGACTATTTAATAATTCCTGATCATAACCACCAAAAACTTGCCATTGTGTGGAAACTCCTAGATCATAATTTAATTGAGGGAAAGCCTTACTATAATAAGCATAGGTTCGCGACACTATAGCTTGGGCTTTATAAGCCTCCAAAGGAGCACCTACACCCATTTCTGCTCCCACTACACCCAAGAGATATTCCTCTACATCTAAATAATTAATAGCTTGAATTTTTCCCTGCCTATTTTCCAGTAATAAACTATTACGATATTTCTTTTGCCCCAAACTAAAGACATTTAAACCTGCACTATTTTGCGGACGCAGTAAAAGATAAGAACTAATTACCCCTCCCTGTGGCTCACCTTGAAAATAAAGCCGCAAATTATTACTTCCAGCCGGAGCTGCAACCCAACGACCTGTGGTTAAATCAGAACAGATAATTTTATGGGTTAAACCATCGACTAATTCATATATACCTTCAACAACTGCCAATTCCACACTGACCAAATTCTCCCCCACTCCCACACGAATAGTTGTAGGTGTGGCGGCAGGGGACTCAGCCATAGCAACAGTTGAAAAAACAAATAAAAAGAAAGAAAGAAAAAAAAGTAAACTATTTTTTTGGGAAGCAAACATAGAACTTTTCACCTACTAGATTTTTTTGACAACTGGTATCGCTCAGCTTCACTAAAAATACAACCACAATATTGCTGACGATACATCTTTTCAGCTTTTGATTTTAAAACACCTGTTTTAAAACCTAGCCGAAAATCAGGACCATAAAACTCAATACCAATTTCCTGAGCAATAACTTTACCAATTTCCTTAATTAACTCCTGTTTTTGAAAAGGACTAACCAACAAAGTGGTACTAAAAGCGTCGAATTTACCGTGTTTAGCTATTTGTGCCGTCTTACGCAGCCGTAAATAATAACATATACGGCAGCGTTCTGTTTCCCGAAAAACAATACTGCGTAAAAACTCTTGCAGCTCATACTGATCATCTATAATTAGCGGTAATTCTATTTTTGAAGCATATGCTTTTAGGGTAGAAAGTCTTTTTTCAAATTCCAAATAAGGATGAATATTGGGATTGTAAAAATAACCCCTTAAATCATGACCTGTCTGACGTAATGTTTCTACAGGATAAATACTGCAAGGTGCACAGCAAATATGCAGCAATATTTTCATTGCTCTCCCCCAGTTTCATCAAAAGGATAAGGAATTCCTAAATGCTGATAAGCCAAAATAGTAGCTACTCTTCCCCGCGGTGTTCGCTGTAATAAACCATGTTGTAGTAAATAAGGTTCATAAACATCCTCAATCGTATCAATTTCCTCATTTATGGAAGCAGCCAAGGTTTCTACCCCTACCGGACCACCTCCATATTTTTGTACAATGGTTAATAACATCTTACGATCTATTTCATCTAAACCCAAATTATCGATCTCCAACATTTCCAGTGCCCTTTGTGCTACCTCCTGATCAATGAGATCAGCCCCCTGCACTTGAGCAAAATCACGTACTCTTTTTAATAAACGATTGGCAATCCGCGGTGTACCACGGGCCCTTTTGCCAATTTCCTCAGCACCAGCCTGGTTAATTTTCACTTGTAAAATATGGGCCGCCCTTTTCACAATAATCACCAATTCAGCAGGCTGATAAAATTCCAATCGACACACCACTCCAAAACGATCCCGAAGTGGTGCTGATAAACTACCAGCACGAGTCGTTGCTCCAATTAGAGTAAAAGGCGGTAAATCCAAGCGTATAGAACGTGCACTCGGCCCCTTTCCAATCATAATATCCAAGCAGTAATCTTCCATCGCCGGATATAATACTTCTTCTACAATTCTATTAAGACGATGAATTTCATCAATAAATAAAATATCATGTGGTTCCAGATTAGTTAATAAAGCTGCCAAATCACCTGGTCTTTCTATTGCCGGACCAGATGTAATTCTAATCTGAGACTGCATCTCATGGGCAATAATTTTAGCCATGGTTGTTTTCCCCAGCCCCGGAGCCCCATATAATAAAAGATGATCTAAAGCCTCATTCCTCTGTTTAGCAGCAGTAATAAAAACATAAAGATTCCTCTTTAATTTTTCCTGCCCAATATATTCCGCCAAACAACTCGGACGCAGACTTAACTCCTCTTTTTCTTCATTTAATAAATCAGGTGAGAGCATTCTCTCCATAGTCATTTATTTTCCCCCATTTAATATTTAACCAAATTTTTCAAAGCCAATTTTATTAAGTCTTCAGCCGAATATTTATCTATTTCCGAAACTTGTGGAACTGCCTTTTGGGCCTCAGCAAAACTATAGCCTAAAGCCAATAAAGCGGAAATAGCTTCTTGACGCAGATCCATTTCCCCCTTCGTTTTAGTTTCCACTTTCGGGGGTAAAACATGTTTTTTGAACTTATCTTTTAATTCCAAAACCATTCTCCCGGAAGTTTTTTTACCTACCCCGGGAACAGTTTGCAGAGTCTTTAAATCTTCTAACATAATAGCTTGATATAAATCTTGACAGGTCAAATGTGATAAAATAGTCAAGGCCAATTTAGGACCAATACCACTTACCTGAATAAGAATCATAAATAAGTCTCTTTCTTCTAAAGTTAAAAAACCATATAAACTTAATTCATCTTCACGTACATGTAAATAAGTAAATAGGGTAATTTCTGTTTGTAATTCCGGAAGCTCCCGAATTACCAAAGTAGGAGTAAATAATTTATAACCTATGCCCCCTACTTGTAACACCAAATAATTATCTCCTTTAAATTGTAATTCACCGTGTAAAAATTCAATCATCTTAGACTCCTTTTCTTCCTAAACCAGAAGAATAAAAATTACTATGACAAATAGCTATCGCTAATGCATCTGCTGCATCGTCCGGGGTAGGAGTTTCCCGTAAATTCAAAATTGTTTTTACCATAAATTGTACTTGCTGTTTATCTGCACGTCCATAACCAACCACTGCCTGTTTAACCTGTAAAGGAGTATATTCATAAACGGGAAGACCCAATTCACACCCAGCCAACATAACTACCCCCTGAGCCCGACCTACAGAAAAAGCAGACCTAACATTTTTATTAAAAAACAATTCTTCCATAGCTACAGCTATAGGCTGATGTTTTTTAATCAATTCGCCAATTGCCCGGTGAATTTTTTTTAACCTTTGGGCTGTTTCTAACTCACTACTACTTCTAATTACACCATAATCCAACATTTTAAAATTATTAGCCCGAACGTCAATTACACCATAACCAGTAATGGCTATTCCGGGGTCAATCCCTAAAATAATCACTCCAAACCCTCCAGATTAGGCATTTAACTTTAATTGCTCCATAATTTCATCAGCTATATCAAAATTTGTAAAAGTATCCTGAACATCATCATGATCTTCCAAATGCTCCAATAATTTCAACAATGACTCAGCTTGCCCTAAATCAAAAATTTCCACAAGATTTTCCGGAATCATAGCTATTTTAGCACTTTCAAAATTTAAACCTTGGGCCTCCAATTTTTCCTTAACCTCTTGAAAATCATTAACCAAAGTATAAATTTCGATTACTTCTTCATCATCAAAACTAATATCTTCAGCCCCATTATCCAAGGCCAATAAAAACAAATCATCATCACTCAAGTTTAAAGTTTTCCTTTCCAAAATTAACAAACCTTTTGGTTTAAACATCCAGGCTACACAACCTGTTTCTCCTAAATTACCACCATATTTAGAAAAAAGGTGCCTAATTTCGCCAGCGGTTCGATTACGATTATCTGTAAGGGCATTAATCATAATGGCTGCACCACCCGGCCCATAACCTTCATAAACTAATTCTAAAAACCCCTCACCTTCTTGATCACCCGAACCCCTCTGAATGGCTCGTTCAATATTATCATTAGGCATATTAGCCGCCCTGGCCTTTTGTATCGCTACTTTTAAACGAAAATTCGTTTCAGGGTCAGGTCCACCCATTTTTGCAGCAACAATTAATTCTCGACCTAATTTTGTAAATATTTTTCCCCGACGAGCATCTTGTTTACTTTTACGATGCTTAATATTCGACCATTTGGAATGACCGGCCATGCCTTTCCCTCCCTTGTTTTTTTCAAAGAAAAAACACAGGTTTACCCTGTGTTTTTTCTTTCTTAAAGTATACCATATTTGTGAATCCAAAACAATTTATTGCAAAACAAAAACTTGTACTGGACGTCGACCCCACTGACGACATTCGGCCCTAGTTTCCATAAAAACATCAATACGTTTACCTTTTATGGCTCCACCTACATCAGCAGCAGTGGCATATCCATAACCATCTACATATAATCTGGTTCCCAAGGGAATAACTCGCGGATCGACAGCCACTATACCTACTTTAGGCCAAATACCTGTTGCCGTACGATTACCAGTATGTGTATAAGCAGTTGCCGTCATGGTATGTACTTCTTTAAAATCTAAAGATGAACCATCCCGATACGCACTTTGGCGTGTCCCCAAAGCTACTACCTGTTTAATCGGTTCTTTAACCAAAACTTTTCGAATAAAATTACGAGCCACCTCTTGACCATTCTCGGTAATCACTTCATAAATATCCTTTTCTATTCCCCGTTCACCTTTTTGTAAAATTCTAGTTTCACCCTTGAACAAATCAGCCGACTTTTTCTCCTCAGTAGGAAAAGCCAAATACTTTTTCTTCTCCACCTGTTTCTTAGTCACACGTATTACTTTAATTTGATTATCAAAAGTTTTTTCCAATTCCGGTTCAGTTTTATCAGCATCCCCTAAAATAATTTTTGTTTCCGCCAGAACCTCCTTAACCAAATCTTTTTTAGTTATAATTTTTAGGATTTCGCCATCAACTTCTACCTCAACAAGTTTCACCGTTTTAGGTACCAGTTCAGCTGATTTCACAGCATACATTCCCTCAACTCTCATCTCCTCAGGTGCCATAAAAAGCATCAAAGCAGCCACCATGATTAAAACAGAAAGCAGTTGAAGAAAATGCTTGTGCGATTCCACACATTACACCTCCATAAAATTCAACTTCCTATTCATTTTCCCCGAAATTTTTCAATTTGTCAAATCAAATGGGAAAATTGACGTTCACACCTTTAAAATCAATCTTTCCGGGAAACACTGCGTTCCCACAATAATCGCTTATCCTTTTCCAAACTACCTTGCAAATATATTTTATTTATCTTACTTAAATTATCTTTTATCCGGATCTTAAAATGATGAGATCCCTTTTTGATGGCCAAAACATAACTTAATTTTATAAAAATCTGATCTTCCTTAACCCTATATTTATAACCTACAAAAACTTTAGAATCATCAACTGTTCTACCCGCTATCTGTAAAGAATTATGTAATGTATCTACTTTTACCCCCTGAGCATCAATTATTATAGAATCAGTAGCCTCCACCAAGCCAAAAATAGAATAAAGAGAAACTGATAAAATTAAACAAAATAAAAGGGAAATTAAAACAAGTCCCCTCCCTTTTAATCTGTTTAACCTAATCAATGAATTGCCCTCCTTGTAAAAATTGTGATTATATAAGAATTTTCTAAGTAAAATAATTAAAAAAAAGGTCCTGGCAACGTCATACTCTCCCAGACCTTAAATCTAGTACCATTTGCGCTGAAGGGCTTAACTGCCGTGTTCGAGATGGTAACGGGTGTTTCCCCTTCGCTATTGTCACCAGGACCATTCTTTCAAAAGTACACAAAGAACACCAAGATTTCAAGTCAAGTCCTCGGTCGATTAGTACCGGTCAGCTCAATACATTACTGTACTTACACCTCCGGCCTATCTACCTGGTAATCTACCAGGGACCTTACTTTTCCGTAGAAAATGGGAAATCTCATCTTGGGGAGGGCTTCGTGCTTAGATGCTTTCAGCACTTATCCACACCAGACATAGCTACCCAGCGATGCCCCTGGCGGGACAACTGGTACACCAGCGGTCTGTCCAACCCGGTCCTCTCGTACTAGGGTTAGTTCCCCTCAAATTTCCTGCGCTTGCGATGGATAAGGACCGAACTGT
>DUTS01000027.1 GCA_012841935.1 Clostridia bacterium | reverse complement strand
TAACTTTAAATGAGGCTAAGGCTTTGGCAATTGAAAATGCGAGGAGTTTGCAAAGTTTAGAAATTACTGTGGAGCAGTTGAGGCTGCGAGCTAGTATTGCTAAAGATACATATGAGGCTAAGGATATTTATAAACAGTATAATAATGCACGTAATTATTTGCTATATTTAAATAGTGAAATAAGGGATTTAGAAGCCCGGTTAGAATCGGCGGAAGGGGAGGAGGTTAGTTTACTTCGGGAGGAATTGGTATATAAAATGCAAGTGGCTGCTATGCAGAGGGCAACCATTGGAGCCCTAAAGAAGCAGTTTCCTTCAAATTTGGGTGCAGATTCACCTTTAAAGAAGATGTGGGATGAAGCTAAGGATCAGTATGAAGATTTAAAAGTGACCTATCAGCAGGCTTTAAAACAGATGGAAGTAGGTATTGAAAAATTATTTTTTGGTATCTATTATCAAAGATTAGCTGTGGATGTTTTAGAAAAGGCACAGCAGTTGCAGAATTTGAGTAAAGAAATAGCTATTTATAGTCGGGATTTGGGTTTGGGAACCATTATGGAGGTACAGCAGGCAGAAAGTGAATTGGTGGAGACAAATAAGGCACTGGCAGATTTAAGGGTTTCTATAAAAGATGTTAGTTGGAAATTAAATGATTTAATGGGGAGAAAGGTGAGTACCCCTTTAAATCTTGTGGTACCATTATATACTCCGGAAAAAATAGAGAAGAATTATAATGAGGTCTTGGAAGCTTGTTTAATTAATAGTCCTTTAATACCACAAAAAGAGAGGGATTTGGAAAAATTAAGGAAGGAGTACCGTGATACCACTGATCGGAAGGAACGGGCCGTAATTGCGGCGGAAATTGAAAAGGCGGAAATTGATTTAGTGGATGCTGAGCAGAAAGTTGGGGAACGAGTTAAAGATGTCTTAGATGGTTTGCATGCAAAATATAAGGCATGGCAAGCAGCGGTTTATAAAAAAAGTGAAGCTGAATTAAGGGAGCGTTTTGCAGGCTATAAATATGAACAGGGTATAATTTCACGGATGGAAAAGTTAGGTAGTGAATTGGCTTTAAAACAAGCAGTTATGGATGAGGCTCGGGCTAAATATGATTACTTTATGTTGGTAAGTGAATTGGAATTGGTGGAAATGGGGATTGTGGAGTAGGTGAGTTAAATTGGTTAAAAAAGAGCGGGCCTATGAAACCACTTTGCAGGCAATGGTTTTTGCGGCCCTATTATTTATTTTATTAATACCGGCTTTTTTTGGTGTTTATCAGGCGGAAGAATTTGTTATTATGCATTTGCTTTCCGGGATAGCTATTTTTTTAATTTTAATGATGGTGAAAGGAAAAGTTAGTTTTTTAGCTACTGGGCTTGATTATCTTTTGGCTGCATTGGTTTTATTATATGTTGTACATTTGGGGAGCAGTTATTATTTTAAACTAGCCCTAGAAGAGGTTTTTAAATATCTTAATTATTTTTTAGTTTTCTGGCTGGTTAGTACTTTTGTTAAGAAGTCAGAAATTAAAAAGATAATTAAGGTTTTATTTTCTATTGGTCTTTTAACTACTTTTTTAGCCTTTTTGGCATATTTTGATTTGATTCATTTGGAAGGTTTAGTACGGGGTAGTAGATTTTATGGTACTTTAAAATATTGTAATGCTTTAGCAGCTTATTTAGGGGCAATGGTAGTTTTGGGCTATTATTTGGAACAGCCGGGAAAAAGTATTTATTTAGGGGGTATTTATTTTTTAACTGTGGGTATTTTTGGTACCCAGTCTCGCTTAATGTGGTTAATTTTTATTCCGGGAATTTTGCTGTGGGGTTGTTTCCAGAGAAAAGCACTGTTTAAGATTGTGGGTATAACTACTTTGGCTTTTTTGAGTTCCCTTTTTATTTTTGGTAAATATCATTGGGGAATTAAAGTGATAGTTTTTCTAGGAGGTAGTTTGTTAAGCTTGGGTTGGAATTGGCTGCAAAAGGGCCAAAAAAAAGTGAGTACAGTTTGTGGATTTGTGGCTATTTTGGGTTTAATGGTGGGTGGTATCAAGTATTGGGGATTAAGTGAAGCCGCGGTATTTTTACAGAGGTTTAAAAGTATTAGTTTGGGTGCTAGCAGTGCTCGGGGTAGATTTTTGTTTTATAAAGATGCTTGGCGAGTAATGCAGGAGGGTAATTATTTAGGTCAGGGGGGAGGAGCCTGGCAAATTCAATTCCCTAGAATACGTTCTTCCTATTACTACACTCCGGAAATACATTCTCAATTTTTGGAAACTGGAGTAGAAGTGGGTGTATTGGGGTTAGTAGTTTTTGCGGCTGTTTTGGGTGTAGTTTTATTTTATATGTTTAAATACAGGCAGGATCCTTTAATCTGGTCTTTGGGTGGTGCTTTTTTGTTTCTTTATTTACACAGCTTGGTTGATTTAGATATGGCTTTGGGATTTATGGCTTTGGTAGCTTGGACTATTTTAGGTTTGTTTAATCGTCAAATTAAGGATAGTGGAGTTTGGCAAAAAGAAGTGAAGATATCCAAATGGGCTTTAGGATGTTTTTTAATGGTTTATTTACTGGTGGTAGGTTCTTGGGGTATTTCCTTAGGTTATAGTAATCGTTTAGGGGAAAGTAGTGATTATGGGGTAGTAGTGGCTAATCTAGAACAGGCGATCAGATTTTATCCCTTTGATGCTCAAAATTATGCCAATTTAGCGGCTGTGCATTTTCAGGCTTATCTGCAAACCGGGGAAGAAAAGTATGCCCAATCAGCTTTGGAAAAAGGAAGGCGGGCACGTCAAAAGGATCCCTTTAATTATAATTGGTATTTGCTGGAGGCTAAGTTTTTATTGGCTTTAGATGATTGTAAGGGTGTATTAGAAATTTTAGAGCAAGCCCGTCCTTATTTGTTTAAATTTGAAAATGATATTTATGCTCAAACTGCTAATCTTTACCGGCGGGTAGTGGAAAAAGGGGAACCTTTGGCTTTAAAAGAAATAATTGTACTTTGGGAAAGGGCACTTGCGGAAATGGCTTCAGTACCTGAAGGGGTGGGTTCTTGGGCAGAAAGAATAAAACTTACGAATTATGAGCCTTTTTTGGTGGAAGTAATTTATGCCTATGATGCTTTAGGTGAAAGGGAACAGGCCCGGGAATTATTTAAAAAGTTGAGTAAACAAACTATTGCTGAACATGAATGGTTAAAGGATAGATTTTAGTTAATTTTTTGGGAAAAGGCAGGGAAATAGTTAATTTTGTAGAAATAAAAAGAAGTGGTATTGTCAGAACATTTTAGGGGGGTTGAGTGTTTTGGTAAAGAAAAAAGCATTGTTTTTTAGTATCTTGGGGGTGTTCTTTTTGTTGGCACCTCAAATTGCGGTGGCCTCTCTAAGCATTGCCACTGTCGAAGTTAGTCCTCTACAGGTAGGTGAACCTGTACAGTATACTCTCGGTTTTTATGTTGGCAGTTCCGGAGCCTTAGAAGGTGGACGCGATGAAGTTATTATTTATTTTCCTGAAGGAACGGTTTTGCCAGAAGCACGTGGGGATAATCTTGAAGGTGTTTTTATCAATGGTGTGGCTGTGGAACCGCGTTCTTTATATTTTAGTGAACGGCGTTTAATTATTACTTTGCCTAGTCAGGTACAGGTACGAGCTAATGATTATGTAGGGATTGTTATTTCTCCCGCGGTAGGAATTGAATTACCGCGAAAAGCGGGCAGCCATTATTTAGAGGTGGAGACTTCACGGGAACGGCGGGTGAAAACTAATTCCTTTACGATTAAAGGCAGTCAGGTTTCGCGTTTGGAAGTGATGCTTAGTCCGGCGGCAGTAGATCAATTTGCCGAATTAGAAATTAGTTTTCGTACTGGTTCACAAGGAAGGTTAGTTCCCGAAGCGGATTTTATTTTTGTAGAATTGGCACCTGAGTTTTATCTACCGCGAACGATAATTGCCGGTGATGTGGAGATAAACGGAGTAACAGCTTTACCTGGTAGTGTAGAGGTAGATACTAAAACTAATACTTTGCGAATCATGGTACCCCCGGAAGTAAAAATTAGGGACCGTGAGGATGTGGTGATTAGAATTGATAGTCGGGCCGGAATTCGCAATCCCCGCAAAAGTGGCACTTATAATTTAGGTGTTTATACTTCTGCAGATACTGTAAATGCTTCTATTAAGTGTCAAGTGGGATTATCAATTACCACTCCGGTGGTATTTGTGAATCCCAATGGTGCTAGGGAAAAGGGACAGTATACTATTGGGTTTACTACTAGTAGGGAAGGGGCTTTAGCAGCTCGGGATGGTCGTATTTATTTAGAATTTCCTGTGGGAACTTCTCTGCCAAGTAGTATTTCACGCAGTCAGGTAACTATTAATGGGGAAAGTGTGCGAACGATAAGTACTTCTTCCAAAAATAGGACGGCTACTTTAGCTATTCCAGATGGTATTTATATTGGGGATGAGGCCTATGTAAACATAGTATTTAAAACAGAGGCAGGTATTAAAAATCCCACAAGTGGAGGAGAATATCAAATAATCGTTAGCACTAGTGCTGATCAAGGTAAGATAAAATCACGGCGGTATGAAATTGTGGGTTCTGATAAAGTAGAGGAAAAAATCGAAGTAGCTGAACCAGATTTTCAGCTTTCTTCTTACCGGCCTGGGGAAAAGGTTAGTTTGAAAATTGTTTTTAAAGAGGGAGCCTTAGGTGATTTAAGAGCAGGGGATAAATTACATGTGATTTTCCCAGTGGCTTATGAAATAAGTGGGGTGCCCCGCTTAGATGAGGTGCAGATTAATGGTGAAAAACCGAAGGAATTAGAATTGGTAGGGCAATCTTTAGTGATTACTTTACCAGATATTGAATTCCGTACTTATGATTTAACGGAAATAAAGATTAATGCTGGGATTCAGAATCCTACGGCAGAAGGGGATTATAATTTACTGCTGTGTTCTTCTTTGAATAACAGTCCCCTTTATAATCAAATCATTAAAATTAGAGAAACAGTAGTGGGTGAAGGTGAAGAACTGCCTTGGGTAGAACTAACTGCTAAGGAAAGTGGTGAAAAAGCAGGTTATATTATCTTTTTTGAACATACTGCTGGTGATTTGGTAGCTGGGGATACGATTAGTCTTACTTTCCCTACTGGTACAGTTGTACCCGCTAATTTATCTCGCTCTTGGATTAAAATAAATGGTGAGATACCGGAAAAGGTAAATGTAGTGGGTAATAAATTAGTACTTACTTTACCTGAAGAATTAAAGATAGAAGGTAGTGTAACCATTTTAATTGATCTGCAGGCAGAAATAGAAAATCCGCTTAGTGGAGGTAGTTATTGTTTAGTGATTGAAACCTCTCAGGGCTATTTTGCACTTTCTGAGGCTTATCAAATTGGTGAGGCTTTAGTTGAGTGGCAGGAAAATGAAATAGTATTTCAAATAGATAGTAAGACTGTTTATTTAGGGAAAACAAAAATCGAATTAGATGTCGCTCCCGTAATTTTAGAAGGGAGAGCTGCTGTTCCTTTACGGGCCCTAGGTGATGCTTTGGGTGCGGAAACTGATTATGAGGCTTTAACTCGTACTATAAAGGTAAAATATCAAGATCGGGAACTCTTTTTCTATATTGATTCTAAATTGGTTAAAGTAAATGATGTTTGGAAAGCAATTGATGTTCCAGCTACTTTAATTGATAATCGGGTTATGATCCCGGCTCGCTTTGTTAGTGAATCTTTTGGGGCGGCGGTAGTTTGGGAAGAAGAAACACGCCGAGTAATTATTACAAAGTAAATGGGGTGGTGTAGTGATGCGTAAAATGATAAGTTTAATATTATTAACAACTTTTTTATTATTGTCTGTCGGCTGTAGCTGCAGTCAGCAAACAGTTATTGGGGTAGTAAATGAAAGTAAAGATGATGAAGCAGCAATTAAAGAAGTAGTGGAGGCTTTTTACCAAGCAAATAAAAATTTTGATTGGCAGAAAATTGAACCAAAAGCAGGTTTGGAATACTGGACTGCTGAGGCTGGAGAACGGTTTTTAGAAGAAGAGGCTAATAGTTGGGTTGAATTTGTTAAGACCCAAAAGTTTTCTAGTAAATTAAAAGGACTTGATTTTGAGGAAATCATGATAGAAGAAAATGAAGCTTCTGTAGAGGTAGTTTCTCGTGAGGAGTTTACCAGTGAAGAAGACGAAAATTTAGATGGAATTTTCCGCGGGTTTGGTTTTTTAGAATTACATAAGAATGAACAGCTTTGGCAAATTGTTGATTATGACTTTCATTTTGTGAAAATAGAAGCATAATTATAAGCCCCCGTTAAAAATCGGGGGCTTATTTTATGCTGGTATTGTGGGCTTTTAGTTGCAGACTATTATTAGGCTGAAGACTTCTGCTTGGGTTTTAAAAAAGGCCCAAAATGATGTATGTGAAGAAAATTAAGGTTTGGTAGGCTGTAGCTTGTGGGAAAAGGGGACTTCTGGAGGAAAATAGGATTTTGGAGGGAAAAGCGGTAGG